>JBDTMK010000320.1:0-3907 GCA_039934315.1 Pyrinomonadaceae bacterium
TTTTGGATACGAAGCCGGGCAAGTTAACACGGCAAATAACAACACCTTCATAGGCAGCTTGGCGGGGCTGTCGAACACCACCGGCAGTTCCAACACCTTCGTCGGCGACGAAGCGGGCGAAGACACGACGACGGGCGGCAGAAATTCATTTTTCGGACGCTGGTCGGGCAATAGCAACACGACCGGAGCGGATAATACATTTGTCGGTTTTAACTCCGCGCTTTTGAACATGACCGGCACAGGAAACACTTTTGTCGGGTTATTCGCCGGTTCATTTAATACCGATGGCGATGATAATACCGTTATCGGCTCAAACGCGAATGTCACGTCGGGAAGCAGTCTTTCTCACGCAACGGCAATCGGCGCGGACGCGGTAGTTTCGTCGAGCAATACACTACAACTCGGGCGAACGAATGGCTTCGACACCGTGCGCGTTTCGGGGCTGATCGTTGTGGGCGGACTAGGCGTATCAGGTGCGACCGACGTTTGTCGTAACGCTTCAAACCAACTCTCAACCTGTTCTTCATCATTGCGCTACAAATCCAATGCTCAATCGTTTTTCGGTGGATTAGATGTTGTTCGGCGGTTGCGCCCGATTACTTTTAATTGGAAAGAAAGCGGAATGAGAGATGTCGGTTTCGCGGCGGAAGAGGTTGAACAAATCGAGCCGCTTCTTTCCATTTATAACGACAACGGCGAGATCGAAGGTGTGAAGTACAAGCAGATCACGACCGTTCTGGTCAACGCCACCAACGAGCAACAAACCCAGATCGAAACACAGGCCAGGCAAATCGAAGAGCAACAAAAGCAGATCGACGCGCTGATAAAGCTTGTCTGTATATCGAATCCGCAGGCTGATATTTGCAAGGACGAAAAATGAAAATCATACAGCTTAAAATGCCCGCGTCGCTTCCAGCGGGTTCGACGCCTAATTTTCGAATAAACCGCAAGCGACTCTTTCCCGTTTTTCTTTTCCTTCTTCTCTGTCAACACCTCGCCGCTCCGGCGCAAACGGGCGGAGGCTACGATCTTTCGCACAACGTTATCGCCAGCGGCGGGGGAAGTCAGAGCACAGGCGCATCCTTCACACTCGATGGAACCATTGGGCAGGGGATCGCAGGCACCGTAAGCAGCGGCGGCACACTCACCGTGCGCGGCGGCTTCTGGCCTCAGAACGCGTTTGCTCCGACGGCGGCGGGAACCTCGATCAGCGGCCGCATCCGAACGGCCGATGGCCAGGGCATTCGAAGTGTTTCGCTCTCTCTGACAAACGCGTCAACCGGCGAGATTTCCACCACTCTCTCGTCTTCCTTCGGATATTATCGATTTGAGGAAATCCCGGTCGGCCAGATCTATATTCTAACCGTCAGTGCGAAACGCTTTTCGTTCAACCCGGATACAAGAGTGATCACGCTTCTCGATGAGCTGACAGACGAAGATTTCAACGCCTTGCCTTTGAAATAAAAGTGGTCGGTGGTCAGTGGTCGGTGGTTCGTTTCTTGGCGACTGCCAGCGTTCGGTGGTATTACGAGGGCAAACAATCGGGCGCGGGCGGGTCGACCGCCAACTACGCGAATCAAATAAGCGGGGAAACAAGGCGAATCCGTTTTGGATGATGACAAGCTCCGAGTCTGGGACCCAAGACGAGAAGTTGGACGTCCAGGTGTTTCGCCCTTCAAACTTTAACCGGTACATCGGCAGGTCCACCGGCGTATCAATCAATTCAGTAATTCGGCGCGGCCGGGGACCTTTCGGTCCCGAGCGCCTTCGTGCCATAATGATCGCGCTCATCGAAAACATCCCGGGTGGCTATTGCACCGGGATAAAAGTTCAGTTCCCACGAGTAATCTAAAACTGGAGGAACTCATGTTAAGAAAATTCGCAGTACTATTCGCGGTAACTGTCGCGATCGTTGTTATCGGGTCTGTACTTGAACGCCGAACGGAGTCGGCGCCGAACATGTCGGAAAAGGTGCTCGGCGCTGGGACGCCCGGCAAGATCTCGAAGTGGATCGCGGCTGACACGATCGGTGATTCCGGAATAGCCGAGGATGTGACTGGCATGGTGGGCATCGGCACTAATCCGAACCCGCTCGCCAAGTTGTTCGTGTTCGGGAATTTCGAGCAGCCGACCTCGGCGATCCGCGGGACCAGCACCGGCACCGGCCGTGGCGTGACGGGTTTCAGCGAAGGCGGGATCGGTATCAATGGCGGCGGTAAGATCGGCGTCAACGGAGTGTCCACGTCGACCGATCCGAACGATGCGGGCGTGCGCGGCATCGCGTCGGCCGCGGGCTGGGCCGGAGAGTTTCTTGGCAACGTCAATATCACGGGCACGCTCGTGAAAGGTGCCGGTTCATTTCGCATCGATCATCCGCTCGACCCCGAACATAAGTATCTCTCGCACTCGTTCGTAGAATCGCCGGACATGATGAACATCTACAACGGAATGATCACTACAGACTCGAGCGGCAATGCGACCGTCATCCTGCCGAACTACTTCGAAGCGTTGAACCGGGATTTCCGATATCAGCTAACGGTAGTCGGTCAATTCGCGCAGGCGATCGTGTTGGAAAAGATCCGGACAAATTCGTTCAAGATCAGAACCGATAAACCCAGCACTGAAGTCTCGTGGCAAGTGACGGGAGTAAGAAAGGATAAGTTTGCTGAAGAACATCGGATTCAGGTTGAAAGCGATAAACCTGGAAGCATTCGATAACCTGGAAGATAGAAATTTCTGCCGGATGAAAAAGGGGCGCGGGCTCCTTTTTCGTGTGCGTTGACGCCAACGCACGGGGGTGTGAATTAGAATTGCTCTCTGGATGAAATTCGAAGAGTCTCTACGTAGAGCAGTGAGTGGGCAGATCTTTACCTGGATGGAAGTGTCCGAAATCCATTGTGTTCGCAATGGGATCTACCAGCGCAGCGGGCGCCTCATCTCTTTGCTCACAGATTTTGGACGGATCAATCGTTGTTATCCGGACGTCCACGGTGAAACTCAGGAGACAATTCTGTACACGGGTTCGGGGCGACGCGGAGATCAGAAATTAGATCAGGCGAATCGCGCCCTTCTCAATGCGATCGAGTCGGGCCGTTCGGTGCCGCTCTTTAACAAGCTCGCTGTCGGACGCTGGGAGTTTACAGGATTCTGGAAAGTCACCAAAAGTCAGTATATTTTTGACGAAAAGCAGAATAGAATGTTGTGGAAATTTACCCTGACCCGCGCCTGACCGTATGTCGACTGACCGATGCGACTGGAGAGCGAATTGAGAGCAGGCATCCTGCCTTGCATGGTTGCGAAGCACGAAAAAGCAATGTGCATTCCGAGTTTACCGGCATGACGCCGCTAAAAAACGCGGCGTTCAGGCAAGGATGCATGCACTCCAGTCCGTTGACGTGAGCCGCACGCTTTAGATTCTGAGCGCCTGATCTGTCTCTAATCTCGATGACTCTCATCCGAACCGCAAACGAATCCGATAAATCCTCGGTATGGCGCATCATCGAGGCCGTAATCGCTACCGGCGAAACATACGTTTTCGATCCCGGTACTCCGCAAGATGAAATGATCGCGTACTGGTTCTCGCCGGAAAAGCATGTCTACGTTGCGGAACGGGACGGCGAAGTCGTCGGCACGTTTTGGCTGAAGGCGAATCAGCCCGGTCTCGGCTCACATGTCTGCAACGCTGCTTACATGGTCGCGCCCGATGCTGCGGGAAAAGGCATCGGTAAAAAGATGGCGGAATATTCTTTGGACGAAGCGAGAGCTCTGGGATTTACTGCGCTGCAATTCAATTTTGTTGTGAAGTCCAACACCGCCGCCGTGCGCCTCTGGCAAAGCATTGGAATGGAAATCATCGGTGAAATTCCCGACGCCTTCGATCACAGGGAATTTGGCATGACGAACGCCT
>JBDTMK010000321.1:0-3871 GCA_039934315.1 Pyrinomonadaceae bacterium
AAGCGTCATTGCCTTCAAATACTCAACAACATCGTCTTTTGTAATCGCCATGATTATTATCTATCTCCTCTACTGGGTTCTGTTTTTATCGATCGTAGCTAGTTGATCGTCGATCGTTGCTTTCTTCGCAACGAACAACCATCCACTATCAACGATCACTTAGTGTCAGCCGCTAGAACCCACGGGACCTTCGGGAATCGGGTTGCATCTCCTATTCCTTTGAGTCCGACGCCAAAGCAACCTGACAAATCGCTGCGGCTCGTTTTCCTTGAGTACGGCTCGTGCGAGCGTCGCCGCCCGCAATTTCAAATCTGATCCCTCGATCTCAAATTTGAGATCGAGGGATCAAAAACTATTCTGCTTTCTCTTCGCCTTCGGCCGCAGCCGGAGCCTCTTCAGTCGCCGCTTCCGCAGGGGCCGCTTCTTCAGCCGGTGACTCTTCAACCGGTGACTCTTCAACCGGTGACTCTTCAACCGGTGCAGATGCTTCGGCGGCCGGAGCTTCCTCAGCTGCCGGAGCCGCTTCCGCCTGGGCCGCTTCTTCAGCCGGTGACTCTTCTGCTGCCGGAGCTTCCTCAGCTGCCGGAGCCGCTTCCGCTTCTACCGCGGGAGCCGCATCTTCAGCTGCCGGAGCCGCTTCCGGTGCTACCGCGGGAGCCGCATCTTCGGCTTTTGCTTCCGCAGGAGCTTGCGCTTCGGCAGTAGCTCCTGCCGTTGCCTTATCCCCAATCTGCTTAATGACGACCGCGAGGTCCCTCGGCACCGCATTTATAACCGTAACGATTCGCTGTGCCTGTGCATTGAGCACCCAAAGAAGTTTCGAGATGAGCTCTTCCTTCGAAGGCAAGCTTGCGATCGACTGGACCTGAGTGAAGTCGATCAGCCGTCCATCGACAACGCCCGACTTGAACGTGTAGATGTCAGCGTTGTCCTTCATGAACTTCGAGACCGCTTTCGATAGAATGACCGGGTCATTCTCCGTCCATGCGATCGCCGTTACGCCCTTGAATGAGTCGGCCGCTTGCTCGAACTGCGTGTCCTTCGCCGCGATCCGCGCCAAAGTGTTCTTTACGACCTGATACCTTGCTCCTGCTTCACGAAGGCTGTTGCGAAACTCGATGTCCTTGTTGACTGTGAGCTTCGTAAAGCTGACGACCATCGCGGACTTGGCACTCTGCAACGATTCAGTGAGGGCGACCAGATCTTTCTGTTTTGTTTCTCTTGATTTCATTTCTCTATTCCCTCACTCCTTAAACGTACGCAAGCTCATCGAGCAGAACGCCCGGGCCCATCGTCGCCGCCAGGTTGATCTTCTTCAGATAACGGCCTTTCGCAGTAGTCGGCTTTGCTTTAATGACCGCGTTGATCAAAACTCGTGCGTTTTCCTGAAGCTCGGCTTCGCCAAAAGACACTTTACCGACCGGCGAGTGGATAACACCCGTCTTATCGACACGATATTCCACCTTACCGGCCTTGGTCTCTTCGATGGCCGTTTTTACGTCCATCGTTACCGTTCCTGTTTTTGGATTAGGCATCAGGCCTCGAGGACCGAGGACCTTACCCAGCTGACCGACTTTGCCCATCATGTCGGGCGTAGCGATCAAGGCGTCGAAGTCGAGCCAGCCGCCTTTAATGCGTTCGACGATCTCATCGCCGCCTGCTTCGTCAGCACCAGCTTCCTGAGCTTCGCGGATCTTGTCGCCCTGCGCAATGACGACGACCTTTTTAGCCGTACCACCGAGTCCGTGCGGTAGGACGATGGTTCCGCGGACCAGCTGATCTGCCTTTCGGGGATCCACGCCGAGCCACATCGTTAGTTCGACCGTCTCATCGAACTTCGCGAACGCGATCTCTTTCAATTTAGCCACGCCTTCTTCCAGCGTGTGCTTTTTGCCGAACTCAACTTTTTCGAGCGCGGCGAGATACTTCTTTCCTCTTTTCATTTTACCTCCAGGTATTAACGGGAATCTTTCGATTCCCTCCCTAAGTGGATCGTAAATTGTGATAGGAGATAGGTGATCAGAAAGAGCTTCTCCGCCCCATCACTCATCACTCATCACTCGTCACTTATTACTTATCCTACAACCGTCAATCCCATCGATTTCGCAGTTCCTTCGATGGTCCGCATTGCCGAATCGATGTTCGTCGTATTCAGGTCCTGCATTTTCTTTTCAGCGATCTCGCGGATCTTGTCTCGCGAAATCGTTCCGACCTTTTCTTTATTCGGCTTGCCCGAGCCCTTCGGAATTCCCGCTGCTTTGCGGAGCAAGTCGCCCGCCGGCGGCGTCTTTGTCTCGAAAGTGAACGAGCGGTCGGCATAGACCGTAATGACTACCGGGATCTTCATGTCCGGATCGTCGTTCTGCGTCCTGGCGTTGAAAGCCTTGCAGAATTCCATGATGTTCACGCCGTGCTGGCCTAATGCCGGGCCGATCGGCGGCGCCGGATTCGCCTTGCCGGCGGGGATCTGTAACTTGATGTAACCTTCTATCTTCTTTGCCATACTTCCATTTTGGATTTTGGATCTTAGATTTTAGATTTTGGGACCGAGCTTTCAATCCAAAATCCAAAATCTAAAATCCAAAATCGAACTACTCTTCTTCTGCAAACGTGACCTTTTCGACATCCAGAAAGTTCAGCTCGACTGGAGTAGAACGTCCAAAGATGGTCACGGTAACTTTCAATGTCGTCTTTTCTTCGTTTATCTCTTCGACCTTGCCGGTAAAGCTCGCGAACGGGCCCGATTTGATACGAACAACTTCGCCGACCTCATATGAGAATTTCGGTTTCGGCTTTTCGGTAGCGACCTCGATGTTGTGAACGATCTGGTCGACTTCGGCCTGTGTCAAAGGCGTCGGCTGCTTGCCGCCAAGGAAACCCGTAACTTTCGGCGTCGACTTGATCGCATGAAAAACGTTATCGGGGATCTTTCCTTTTTCGTCACACTCGATCTCAACAAGCACGTAGCCCGGATAGAACATCCGCGACGATTCGATCCGCTTATTCCCCCGCATCTCAACTACGGTCTCTTTCGGGAGCAGCACTTCAGTGATCTGCCCATCGAGTTCCATGTCGCGGATCCGGGCATGCAGGCTTTCAACAACCTTGTTCTCATGTCCCGAGTATGTGTGGATGAAATACCACTGCTTCATTTATAAAACCCTTAAGCCCCTACGATCTTGTTAACTACCCAGGTAAGTGCTTCTAAAATATAAACCCAGGCCTGATCGACCAGAAAAAGATAGATCGCAAAGAAGATCACGCTGATAACGACGATGATGGTCGTGTTCTTGACATCGTCCGAAGACGGGAACGTAGTCCGGTCAAGCTCGGCCCGAGTCTCTCTTATGAACTCGCCGACGCCTTCCTTTTTCTTTGGTTGTTCGATGACTGCTTCCGCCACGTCTTCTCTCCTAAATCTGTCTGGCAGGGGTACCAGGACTCGAACCCGGACCTAAGGTTTTGGAGACCTCCATGCTAACCATTGACACCATACCCCTATTCAATTTGAGATTTTGGAAGTGGGATTTCGGATTTGCTATTCCATCGTTCAAATCCGAAATCCCAATTCCGAAATCGAGTTATTTATTCTCTTTGTGCGGCGTGTGGCAGCGGCAACGTCGGCAGAACTTTTTGAACTCAAGCCTGTTAGGCGTGGTCTTTTTATTCTTCGTCGTTACGTAATTCCGCTCTTTGCACTCCGTGCACTGCAAAATTATGTTATCTCTCGGCATATTACTTCTCGCTCGTCGCAGTTGTTCGTTGTTCGTGTGCTTCTTTTCAACTATCCACGAACTACGATCAACGATCTAATTCCTATTCAACAACTTCGGAAACGGTTCCTGCTCCAACGGTTCGGCCGCCCTCACGG
>JBDTMK010000322.1:0-3860 GCA_039934315.1 Pyrinomonadaceae bacterium
GCTAAGCGAAGACGGCATTCGTGCACTCGGCCCGACCGTCGAGGTAATGGCTGCGGCCGAAGGACTCGACGCGCACCGGCGGGCAGTTTCGATACGGAGGGAATATGCCGGAAGCTAACGCCCCGTTCGATCTAGAATCGCTGGTCCGGGAGAATATTCTGCGTCTGAAACCGTATTCCTCTGCCCGCTCCGAGTTCAACGGCAACGCGGAAGTTTTTCTGGATGCAAATGAGAATGCTTTCGGATCGCCGGCCGGAGGCGGTCACAATCGCTACCCGGATCCGCTACAAACCGATCTCAAAGCTCGAGCCGCCGTGTTTCTCCGTGTTCCGCCTTCGCAGATATTCGTCGGCAATGGAAGCGACGAAGCGATCGATCTGATGTTTCGTATATTTTGCGAACCTGGGGTCGATGAGGCGATCATCTGCCCGCCGACCTATGGAATGTACAAAGTCTCGGCGGAGATCAACGACGTCGCTGTTCAGGAGGTGAGCCTGGACGAAGGCTTCCAACTCGACGTGCCGGCAATTCTCGACGGGATAGCGCCTCGAACGAAACTGATCATTGTCTGCTCGCCAAATAATCCTACAGGTAATTTGATGGATGAAGATGCGATCCTCAAGATCGCTCGCAGCTTCCGCGGGATGGTTGTGGTCGATGAGGCGTATATAAATTTTGCGCATCGGCCTTCCATGGTGGAAAAGTTAGACGCAGCGCCGAACATCGTCGTTCTTCAAACATTTTCTAAGGCGTGGGGAATGGCCGGACTTCGTGTGGGCCTGGCGATAGCGAACGAACGTGTTGTCAGCCTTATGAACCGCGTCAAGCCTCCCTACAACGTCAGCGGTGTTGCGCAGCGGCTGGTGCTCGAAGCGTTGGAGAAATGCGACCCGGTCGACGAATGGATCGCGGAAATGTGGAAGGAACGCGATCGGCTTGTGAAAGAACTCGAGGCGTTGCATGTCGTTAGGAAGATCTATCCGACGGACGCGAATTTCGTGCTCGCGAAGTTTTCTGATGCGAACGCGATTTATGGCCACCTTGTCGACCGCGGGATAGTCGTTCGCGATCGGAGCGGTGTCGAACTTTGCGAAGGGTGTCTGCGGATCACGGTCGGAACGCGAACTGAGAACGATCGTTTGATCGAAGCATTGAGTGGTTTCGAAAAAGAAAGGGTGGCTATTTTATGAGGCGTGTATTATTCATCGATCGCGACGGAACGATTATTCAGGAACCATCCGATTTTCAGGTCGATCGGCTCGATAAGGTCCGTTTCCTGCCGGGCGTCATCAAGTACCTGACAAAGATCGCGGAAGAATCCGATTTCGATCTCGTGATGGTTACGAATCAGGACGGACTCGGTACCGAAACTTTTCCGGAGGAATCTTTTGACCGGGCGCAAAATTTCGTACGTCGGACTCTGCTTGACGAGGGCGTCCACTTTTCCGACATCTTCATCGATCGAACGTTTCCGCACGAACGGGCCGCGACCCGCAAACCCGGCGTTGGAATGCTGGGAAAATATCTCGGCGGCGAATATGACCTCGCGAGTTCGTACGTTATTGGCGACAGACCGACCGACGTTCAGCTGGCAAACAATCTGGGTGCAAAGGCGATTTATATCCAGAACAATAATTTTCAGTTCGAGCCGGACGAAACGCAGTTCCTGCCACAGGTCGTCGACACATGGAAAGAGATCTACGAACTTCTCCGCCGGCCTGATCGGACGGCGTCTCACAGGCGTAAAACGAACGAAACGGACATCGTGGTGACATTGAACCTCGACGGAAGCGGCAACGCAGACATCTCGACAGGCATTTCATTTTTTGACCACATGCTCGAGCAGGTCGCGCGGCACGGATCCATAGATCTCCATATCCAGGCGAAGGGAGATCTTCACATTGACGAGCATCACACCATCGAGGATGTTGCAATCGCGCTTGGCGAAGCCTTCTCGATCGCGCTTTCCGATAAGCGCGGGATCGGGCGCTACGGTTTCTGTCTACCTATGGACGACTGCCTTGCGCAGGTAGCGATCGATTTCGGCGGACGCAACTGGATTGTCTGGGACGCGGACTTCAAACGCGAAAAGATCGGTGAAATGCCGACAGAGATGTTCTTTCATTTCTTCAAGTCGTTTTCCGACAAGGCTCTCTGCAACCTAAACGTAAAGGCTGAAGGGACGATAGAGCATCACAAGATTGAGGCCATTTTCAAGGCGTTCGCGAAGGCGATCAGGATGGCTCTGCGGCGTGAAGGAGCCGAGCTCGCGAGCACGAAAGGAGTTTTGTGAGAATTGCGATTGTGAAATATAACGCGGGAAATACAGCCTCGGTTGCAAACGCGCTGAGTAGACTCGGGGTCGAAGCGGTCATCACCGATGAGGCAGAAGTCCTTATTGCGGCCGACAAGGTGATCTTCCCCGGCGTCGGTGAAGCATCGAGTGCGATGAACCATCTAAGGAAACGCGGACTCGCAGAGATCATAAAGTCACTGCGACAGCCGGTCCTCGGAATCTGCCTCGGGATGCAGTTACTGTGCGCGTCTTCGGAAGAGAATGGGGCCGATTGCCTCGGCGTTTTGCCGTATACCGTACGGAGGTTCAACGGCGACGGTTTGAAACTTCTTCACACGGGATGGAATAAGGTCAGCGATCTTCGCTCTCCGCTTTTTGACGGGATCGCTGAAGGCGAGCACTTCTACTTCGTCCACGGATACTTCGTCAAATCCGGAAAAGATACGACTGCGACCTGCGTCTATGGCGAAACATTTAGCGCCGCGTTACAGCGCGAAAACTTTTACGCGGTGCAATTCCATCCCGAGAAGTCGGGAGTTGTGGGGGGAAGGGTCCTGGAGAACTTCCTGACATTATGATCGAAATAATTCCCGCGATCGATCTAATCGACGGCAAATGTGTTCGCTTAAAGTATGGGGACTTTGACCGGAAAACGATTTATTCAGAAGAGCCGCTTGAAGTGGCGAAGAGATTCGAAGCGGTCGGGATCAAGCGTCTGCATTTGGTCGACCTTGACGGCGCACGAGCGGGCACCCCTGCCAGCCTGGCCATACTCGAAAAACTCGCGCATGGGACAGATCTACAAATTGATTTTGGTGGCGGCATCAAGTCTGAGGCGGATCTGGCCTCCGTATTCGAGTCCGGTGCCGCGATCGCGACGGTCGGAAGCCTCGCTGTGAAAGAACCCGATCTATTCCTTTCTTGGCTGGAAAAATACGGAGGCGATCGTTTCATGCTGGGTGCGGACCAAAGAGATGGAAAGGTTGCGATCGACGGTTGGCAAACGACGACAGATCTCGGAGTTATAGACCTGGTTTCTCGCTTCATTGAAAAAGGGGTGATGCGAGTGTTCGTGACGGACATCGGGCGTGATGGTGCGATGACCGGCCCATCTCTCAGATTGTATGAAGACATAATCTCGTCGATAGCCGATATCGAGCTCGTCGCAAGTGGCGGCGTTTCTTCGATCCAGGATATCGACGAACTTGAGCGTATCGGCTGCTCGGGCGTGATCATCGGCCGGGCGATCTATGAAGGAAAGATCAAGCTGGAGGACCTGTCGCTTTATGTTGGCTAAGCGCATCATTCCCTGTCTCGATGTGAAAAACGGACGGACCGTGAAGGGAACCAATTTTGTCGGCTTGCGGGATGCCGGCGATCCTTTGGAGCTCGCTGAAAAGTATTCAGCCGCCGGAGCAGATGAACTGGTATTTCTCGATATCTCTGCGACCAACGAGGGCAGAAAAACTTTTGCCGGTATGGTTCGCAATATCGGTTCGAGGATAAACATTCCGTTTACGGTCGGCGGCGGAATTTCATCCGTGGATGATATCGGCACGCTTCT
>JBDTMK010000323.1:0-3852 GCA_039934315.1 Pyrinomonadaceae bacterium
AGCCATTACCCCCATTTTGCGCCAAAAAAAAGAGGCCGCCTTTTCAGACAGCCTCCTTTTTTTCTGCAAAAAGCACGCGCAGCATCGTCAAGTTTTAGGTATTTGAAAGAAATCCGTAATCATTGATATCCTAACCGCGAACCCTTGGAGTTTCTTCTCTCGGTAAAGATATGAATGATAATGTTGCCGTGGTAACCGGCGCGAGTAGCGGAATAGGCCGTGCGACCGCATCGCTGTTCGCTAAAAACGGTTGGAACGTCGTGGCTTTCGGCAGGAACGAAATCGAGCTCATATCGCTGCGTGATGACGCGCGGGACGCGGACGGGTCTATACGGGTCCACCTGGGCGATGTGACGGAGCTTTCGCAGATCGACCGCCTGGTCTCTGACACGATAGATAATTTCGGCCACATAAATGTCCTCGTGAACGCCGCCGGGATAATCAAGTCAGGCAGTATTGAAGACACGACGCTCGACGACTGGGACAAAATGATGGACGTGAACCTGCGCTCTGCATTTTATTTGACGCAAAAGTGTGTACCGCATCTGACGGCGACAAAGGGGAACGTCGTTAACGTATCAAGCGTGACGGGCACCCGAGCGTTTCCGAACGTCCTGGCCTATTGCGTCTCGAAGGCGGCCACCGACCAGCTGACGCGGTGTACTGCTCTCGAACTTGCACCGAAAGGAGTTCGCGTCAATGCGGTGAATCCCGGAGTTGTGTTAACGAATCTTCATAAGCGGGGCGGGATGAGTGACGATGCCTACGAAAAGTTTGTCGACAACGCGAAGAACACGCATCCGATCGGGCGTCCCGGAAAGCCGGAGGAAGTCGCCGAGCTCATTTATTATCTGGCTTCGGAGAAGGCCTCGTGGATAACAGGTGCGACTTATGAGATCGACGGGGGCCGTGCCCAAACCTGTGCGAGATAATAGATAGTGAAGCTGCAATTACTGCCAAGTACATTCGACGGCGCCGGTGCTTCATGCCGGCAGCATCTTACTTGCTTTGTGATCGACGATTCGGTCGCCATCGACGCGGGCAGTCTAGCGATGGCGGCAACCCCGATCCAGCAGCGCCAGATTCGCGATGTCGTTCTTACGCACGCTCACCTCGATCACATCGCCGGACTACCGCTCTTTATCGACGACCTGTTTTCAACGCTGACTGAACCCGTCACCATTCACGCCACGCAGCCGGTCATCGACACACTCGAGCGGGACATCTTTAATTGGTCGGTCTATCCAAGATTTTCCGAGCTGTCGAACTCGAACGGACCAGTGTTGAAGTATGAACCGTTCGGTCAGGCGGAAGAGTTTACGGTCAAGAACCTCACCATCCGGGCGATCGAAGTGAACCACAAAGTTCCAAGTTCGGGCTTCGTGATATCCGATGCAAAAACAACGATCGCGTTGAGCGGCGATACGGCGGGTACGGAAGCGTTTTGGAACCTCGTGAACTCGGCCGATAATCTTTCCGCAATTCTGTTGGAATGTGCGTTCCCCGATGAGCTCGATGAATTGGCTCTCGTTTCACATCACCTAACACCACGGCGAATGAAACTTGAGCTCGAGAAATGTGAAAAATCGTGCCCCGTTTTTGTCGTAAATCTAAAGCCGATGTTCCGGGATGCGATCGTAGACCAGATATCGCATCTGGATCTGAAGGGATTGTCTATACTGGAAGTCGGAAAGATCTATCAGTGGTGAGATCGGTTATTTGGTTCGAGCCCGCAAGAAGTTTATCCGCTCAAATTCGCCCTCCCTGTGCTCATCGGGGAAATCATAGAGCGTCACTCGTCCATTTGGCCGGACGCTTTTTATCCGGTACGTTCGTTCTTCGCGGGATCTGCCGGGCATTATCTCGGCGCGGAACGTTACCTGCATTTCGGGCCGAGCCCAGACCTTAACTATTTCCGGAGTTACCTGATTCTTTTTACTAAAAATCGACATCGCGGTTTGTCGGGTCCAACTTTTTCTTGTGCTTGGTCTTTCGGAGCGAGGGCCTAGCAACTTCGTCCGGTTTCTCTTCACCGAACTTTTTAGCAGGCGGTGCCGTGGGCTTCCTGATCGAATCGAACACCGGTCGCTTCTCGGCCTTTCGCTTACCCTTGTTCATCGCCCGAGATTATAGCAGATTCGCGGGCACACAGATTGACTTCAAATTGACAATCTATGGCAAAGCTCTCAGTATTATTTCCGATCGCGAAATCTGACCGATTTCAAAAACCTCCCGCGATTTGATGCAACGTTATAGAGGCGAATTTGCAAGACAACGGCGGCCATTCTGGCTTCCGGCGTCAAACTATTACATCCTGACGGCCTCCGTCGCCCTTGCTTTCTTTTTTTTGGTCTGGGGCATTCTGAATGAGGGTCAGGAAGAGACGCCGTGGATTCCTGCAGGAGTTGGCGCCGCGGTGGTACTTTTTGCGGCGGTGGTCCTTCGCGAAGTCATTCTCCGTGAAGCTCGAAATCGTTTTCTTGCTTCGCAACGCAAGATAGATGAAAGCGTGAAGGGCATCGCACGGCGAATCCATGAACGTGAGCCAGCGAAACTAACTCTCGAGCGAAATGCGTCGATCCTTCGAGAGATATCGCGAAAATCTGAAGCGGCGAAAGTTCTTGGCCGTTTTTCCGAAGGACATCGTGAAGTCTTTGAGTTGTGCGACGAATATCTCGCGGCCGTTACGCGCGAAATGCCGAATGTAGGTGCCGGCTCGCCGCGAATTGCAGCATTGCGTCGCGGCACCGAGGTCGCGGGGCGTTATCATTACTATCACATGCTCCATTGGGCCGAGATAGAATCGCGCACACTAACTCAAGAGGCGAGTAGACGTGCTAAAATCTCGGATAAATTAAACTCAGCTCAGTCGGCCCTTGGCGTAGTGGAGTTCGCCTTACATGCGTATCCGTACGAGACCGCGTTGCTTGACTCGCAAAAGGTTTTGCACGAGCTCGTCTCTTCGATAAAGATCTCGGATCTCCTGGAGAGGGCTGATCGCTCGGCGTTCAAAGGCAACCATAAAAGGGCATTGAATCTCTATCAAGACGCACTGTTCTTTATTCAGCGCAACGATCCGCAGGCCGAAGGTGAGGTCGTCGATCATATAAATGAGGAGATAGGTAAGATCCAGAAACGTCTGATCGACTGATGATCGGAAAATGGAATACCACCCATGATTTCGCAACGATGCCCAAAGTGCTATAGCACCCGCGTGAGGCGTGGCTATCGACCGACTCCGATGTGGTCGAAGTTGCTGTTCCGGTACCACCTGCTGTGCGACAAGTGCAACCTGGAGTTCAAAGGATTCGCGGTACCCGGAACCGTAAATTCGCGGAACTACCGTAATAAGCGGAAAAAAAAGGGTGAAGTAGGGTAGCTTAAATTGGGGGCGAGGTACGTGAGAGGGTATTATTTGAAAAGATGCGAAGACTGGTGCGGCATTTCCTCTCAAGTTTTCTTGGCTTACTGATCGCCTCGATATGCGCTCATGCGCAAAGTGACCAAGCCGCCCTCGTCCACTTCGGCGATCTTATCGAGGTTGATGTGATCGGAAGCCTTGAATACGATTGGCGCGGCTCCCTAAATCCCGAGGGGTTTCTGGATGGTCTCGACACTGTCCCGAACCAGGTGTACGGTCTCTGTCAGTCGGAAGGCAATCTCTCAGCCTCAATCGAAAAAGAACTAAAATTCCTCAACAATCCGAAAGTTGCCGTGCGAATCCTTGACCGTTCGAATCGGGCTGTAGCGTTTCTCAGCGGAGCGGTGCGGTCGCCGAAAAGATTTCAGATCAAGCGACCCGTCAATCTCAACGAGCTTCGCAAGCAGAAGCTGCAGGTCGAAGAGTACGTG
>JBDTMK010000324.1:0-3822 GCA_039934315.1 Pyrinomonadaceae bacterium
CGATATTGAAAAGCCTGGGCGTGGAAACCGTGGCGGGCGGAAAGTACGGGGGCGAAGTACCGGTTTACGACGAGCAGACATTCGAAACGAACATCCCGGGAGTCTATGTCGCCGGCCATTTCACAAACCACCGTCACATCAAAGGCGCGATCGACGCCGCGAAAGCGCTTGTTCCACAACTAGCGAAGAAGTTGAAAACAGAGTTGTTAGAAACCGAAGTACGGGCGGTTGTTTAAAAAGCAGCTTCGTCACCTTAAGCTTGTCGTCGGCTTTCTTGTTTAGTGTGCTCCATGTTGTTTCGTGGTTCGGCTTTTTGAAAGCGAACCACGAAACAACATGAAAAGAAAAGAACACGAAACAAAAACGCTCTGCTGTCTCACTCCGGGGCAATATAAAAAGGCCGCCCGGTGGACGGCCCTCTGAACCAAATCTAAGAACGATTTAGTATGTCTCTTTCTGCGTTCGCACCAACACTTTCTGATTCTGAAACTTCTCCGCAATGTTGGCAGGGTTGAGGTCATAGTTTGTGACGTCGAATACTTCACTTGTCTGACCTGCGTTCGATGTCGTCCATTTGTAGGGAAGCTGCACACCGTTGACACTTCGATAGTCCGCGAATCGGATTTGAATTTCCGACGTCTCCGGAGCGTCGACCTTGCGAGTAAACGTCATAGTTTCTTTGGGTGACTCCGGGGCCCCCGCCGTGGGTGCCTGTGTGCGGAAGAACATTACGTTCGGCATCGCGTGTCCCAAATAGCTCACCATAACCGGAAGACTGGAGGCCTTCGACAGATACAGTTTGACGCTCGATCCTGCGAATTCGGCATTCACAATGTTGCAGGCCGTGCCATCTACATCGCCTTCGACGACAAAGGTATAACTGACGTCCATACCCTCCGGTGCGGTAAGTAGCAGCGACAACGTCGTCCTCAAAAGCTCATTTTGGCGATGGGTCGCATGCTCGCCCGCATCGCGTTGCTCAAGTACGATCCTCTTTTCTTTTTCAGGGCCGACAATAACTTGTTCGATCTCCGCGCCGTCAGCCTTTCGAACGAAGACTCGCTTTCCATCGCCGGTCGTCAGTTCACCGTTCTTGTCTTCGGTGACTATGGTTTCGCCGCCGCCGTTTCCGCCTTCAACTTTGGTAATGACGATCTTCTTTCCACCTGCCCCGCCCGCAACTTCGCCGTCGCCGGGATGTCGCATCATGATGATGTCGTGCTTTTCGGCCATGACCTTATCCCCACTTTCGCCGCCCTCATGTCGACCGATCTTGACCATTTTGGACAGTTTGTCGGGAAGCTGCATGGCGATCTCGGTTTCGCCCTGTTCATTTCGAGTCGCTCCATCCACCTTTAATGTTAGGGTCGTGTTTCCTTTGATGATCATGCTCCGCACGCTGGCGATCGATTGGTCCCCGCCGATCGCGAGCCGGGCCTGCCTAATAATGCCCAATGCCTTTTCGTCCGATTTGAAACTTGCCCTGGCCTTGTCGACCAACGCGCCAAGACCGACACAAAATACGGTCACGCATAAAATTGAAATGATAAATCTCTTCATTATTTGCCTCCGGCTAAATAAAATCTTGTTACGCCGAACGAGTTTTGGTTTCCATCAAACATCTTAGGAGGAGTATTTGAAAAAGTGCATATGTCGTCCGGCAGTTTGGATTATTCCAGTCTATTCGCATCCATTGGTTAAGGTGACGCAAAGAATTTGTTAAGGATGTAAAATCTGCCGAGAAACGATGGACAAGCGAAATTCGAAAACAGACAATGTGTTCGGCGGGATGGCCTATCATACATCTTTCCGTTCGCGTTAGTTAAATGAAACGTTCCTGGACTTCAGCTTTGATTATTGGAAGTGTGCTGTTATTGCTCACGCTCTTTCTCGGTTTACAGTACAAATGGCTTTCCGAGGTGAGCGAAGCGGAACGAGAGCGTATGCAGAAGCGCGTCGAAACCGATGCGACGAGATTTGGCGAAGATTTCGATCGTGAGATGCAGGCGGCGTACTACAATTTTCAAACGGGGGCGGCGGTTTGGAAGAGCTCCGAATGGGATGAGTTCAATGCGCGATATGATTTTTGGAAAGAGCGCACTTCTTATCCCGAGCTGATCCGCGAGATTTATTTCCTTAACAAACAACCCACAGCCGGGACGTTGCGTTACGACCCAACCACTCGGGCTTTCCAGCCGACCCAAATGAGTGCTGAGCTTGAAAAGCTTCGTAGCAGTTTTACTTCAGAGAAGAACTCGACGACGGTTTACGACGATTCATTCGCTATGGTGCTGCCCATCTATGACGACGAAAAACGGATCCAACAGGTCGTAGTAAGACGCCTCCAAAGCGAGGGGCCCGGGCCGGCAATGCACCTTCCCGAGAAGTTCGGATGGCTTGTCATCATGCTTGATGAGCCCACGATCAAGAATCGTGTCCTTCCGGATCTCGCCGCAAAATATTTTCCCGAAAATGATTACAAACTCTCTGTCGTAAACAAGGACGGCCAGTCGGTATTCGCAACACAGGAAGTAACGGGCGACGACACGACGGCGAAGATGTTCAATATGTCGCCTGACAATCTTTTCTTTTTCGGCAACCGGGAAGGATTACCCAGAATGCTTGAGGAGCAAAAAAGGGGTATTGTCATCGACCAGAGAGTTGAAAGCCACACCTTCAGCCGTACGGAAAGCGTTAACGGCAAGCCGACCAACTTCAGCATTCAGCTGAAGCAACCAGCGGAAAAGGGGAACGTTCGAACGGCGATGATCGCGTCCAACGCCGCCGACAGCAATCCCTGGACACTTCGGGTCCAGCATACGGCGGGCTCGATAGACTCGTTCGTTCGGGGCGAACGGAACAAGAGCTTAGCGCTCGGGTTTGGCATCTACTTGCTGCTCGTGGGCGGCATCATGGCGATCCTCATATCCGCGATGCGTTCTCGACGATTCGCACAGCGGCAGATCGATTTTGTCTCCAGCGTCTCTCACGAATTTCGCACTCCTCTCGCAGTTATCTATTCGGCCGGAGAAAATCTCGCGGATGGCGTGGCAAAAGAGAACGGACAGGTCGCGCGATACGGGGACTTGATAAAGGGCGAGGGCAAAAAACTTTCGACGATGGTTGAGCAGATACTTGAATTCGCGGGAGCAAATTCGGGCAAGCAGAAATATAGTTTTTCAGCCGTCGATGTTACGGAAGTTGTGCAGCATGCACTTAGGGAATGCCAGCCGCTGATCGAATCGGGCGGGTTCAACCTGGAGACTGATTTTCAGGATGATCTGGCAAGCGTCTCCGGCGACAAGACGGCCCTTTCGAGTGCGATTCAGAATCTGATCGCGAACTCGGTGAAATACAGCAACGGCTCGGCGTGGATAAAGGTTTCGGCTACGAATGGCGGCGGCCGTATGAAGATAGCCGTCGAAGACAAGGGCATTGGTATCGCAGGCGGCGAACTGCGGCAGATCTTCGAACCGTTTTATCGCGCGAAAGAAGTTGTCGATGCGCAGATCAGCGGAAACGGGCTTGGGCTGAATCTCGTGAAAAAGATCGTCGAAGCACATGGCGGAAAGGTTTCGGTCGAGAGCTCGGTGGGAGCGGGAAGTAAATTTACGATCGAACTGCCGCAAAGTACGTCCTAGCTACGGCTCCGAGATTGGCTTCGTCAGAGAAGTTACACCAGATGAAAGTATTATTGGTCGAAGACGAACAAGGCCTCATTATCACCTTGACCGATCGCCTGCAGAGCGAAGGCTTCGACGTGGACGTCGCATCTGACGGCAAAACCGGCTTTGAAAAAGCGCTTGATGGGGGATACGACCT
>JBDTMK010000325.1:0-3801 GCA_039934315.1 Pyrinomonadaceae bacterium
CGCTACTGACGATCTTCTCCCTTATCGCGATTTTCTTCCTGCTCATTAAGGCCCTGGGCGACTGGCGGGTCGCTCTGCAGGTGATGATAAACATACCGCTCGCTCTGATCGGCGCGGTCTGGGCCCTGCATCTTTCTGGCGGAGTGTTTTCGATCGCGACGATGGTCGGCTTTATCTCGCTCGTCGGTATCACATCGCGCAACGGGATCATGATGATCTCGCATTACCTCCACTTGATAAAAGAGGAAGGCGAAGAATTTACCGAGAAGATGATCATCCGGGGCTCGCTCGAAAGGCTCGTGCCCGTGCTGATGACGGCACTTACCGCCGGACTTTCCCTGGTACCCTTCATTCTTGCGGCGGACGCTCCCGGCAAGGAAATTCTGCACCCGCTCGCCGTCGTCGTCCTAGGCGGAATCTTGACTTCAACCCTGCTCGACCAAATTGTAACGCCCGCCGTTTTCTATAAATTCGGACGACCGAGCGCGGAACGAATTATCGCCGAACGAGATGGGAACGCGGCGGGCCGGGGCGAATGGGGCGATGTTGATACCGAAACTCCGAAAGACGAAGCCGCTCACCCGTTTTCGGAAAGAACGCCCAAATCGGTAACTGAAGATTAACCGGAAATTGATATATGGAGGAGAAAATCTTATGAAATTTACAAAAAATACTTTCGTTGCCGCGACAATTTCGACGGTTATTCTGACAATTGTCGCTTTGAACTTTTATTCGAATGTTTCGGCGCAAACCGACGAAGTAAGAGCGGTCACGAATGTCTTGACGCTCGAAGCGCAGGCGGTCGAAAAAGGCGATTTGGCGGCGCTCGATAAAATCTGGGCGAACAGCGAAGATGTTACGGTTTTTGAAAGCGGACATGCAAATTACGGATGGAATGATTACCGCAATTCTCACCTTGCACCCGAATTAAAAGAATTCAAGAACACGAAATACGTATTCACCGATTTGAAGGTCAAAATTGATGGTAAAACGGCTTGGGCTACTTTCAAATACTCTCTCGCAGCCGAAATGGGCGCGAGAAAAGTAGAGAGCGGTGGGCTTGGCACGGCGGTGCTCGAAAAGCGTCAGGGGAAATGGCGGATCGTACACTGGCATTCAAGCGCCCCGCGTAGAGCACCAGCTCCACAGCCATCGCCGTCGCCCAAGGGTTAATGTTTCGCCAAAACATAGAAATCCGTTCGAACCGAGCTTAGACATCAGGGAAAATGAAATCTTATGAAGACGGGCGGAATGGTAATAAGCGTCGTCGGAATTGCATTATTTATATGGCATCTGATTAGAGTGCGGTACTATCCCGACTACGTAGGATACGCATCACACCAGGTCATGTCCGTTGACGGTTTAATCGTGTTTGTCTTCGGTTTGGCCCTTTATTTTATTGGCAGATGGCGGGAAAAGCGAAAACGAACATCCACCAGGGCGTTAAGATAAATAACGGCGACAACCTGGTCACAAAGTCGCGAGATCTAAGGAAGGACACGATTTAGGACACCCTGCGGGCTCCGAACGCAGGTCAAGTTCATAGCTGTTCGTAAATGCTGATCGAGACACCCTATGATGACTGCAACTATTCTCGCCAAGCAATCGGACGTATCGCTATACACGGTGCGGCACTACACGCGCATCGGTTTGTTGAAGCCTTCCCGCAACTCGCAAAACAACTACAAGGTCTATCAGCCGTCCGATGCGGTACGCGTCCGATTTATCAAAGCCGCAGGAAGCCTTGGTTTTTCGCTGTCGGAAATATCCGATATTTTGGGCGAGGCCAAGCACGGCAATTCTCCTTGTCCGATGGTCAGGGAAATAATCGTCCGACGAATTGAAGAGAACAGTCGCAAGATCAAGGCGATGCAGAAATTACAGCGAAAAATGGAAAAGGCCCTTGGGGACTGGTCAAAGATGGAGAATTCGATGCCAAACGGGGATTCGGTCTGTCATTTGATCGAATCGGTTGGCGAGAATGCGAAATAGAGCTTGACCTGACCCCTACTGACAGGTTGTAAACTTATCCTGTCGTTACTTTTTACGACAGGAGTGATAAGAATATGACCGAAAAACAAACAAACACGACTGAAACTTTCATTGATCCCATTTGTGGAATGCAGGTAGCTCCCGCAACCGCAGCAGGTAGTCTCAACCAGGATGGCGAAACGTACTACTTTTGCTCGGCAGGATGCTTGCAAAAATTCATCGCTCCGTCGGACAAACAAACGTCAGGCGGATGTTGCTGCAGCTAAATTATTGCCTTTGGAAAGCACGAGCGTACAGGAGCCATCATGCAAGAAACTGAAAAAATGGGAAGCCAAGGAAAAGAAGAGTTCATCGATCCGATATGCGGAATGACTGTCGACCCGAAAAGCGCCGCCGGAACTTTTAATTACGAGGGCAAGACGTACTATTTTTGCTCGAAAGGCTGTCTGCAAAAGTTCATGGCCCAAACGCAAGGCGTTCCGACTGGCGGTTTTTTTGCGATCGACCGCGAAAAAGAAGAAGCCATCTCGCATCGGGAAATGACCGCGACGTCGGGCGGTGATTTGGTCGACCCGGTGTGCGGAATGTCGGTGACGGCCAAAACCGCTGCCGGAAACTATGATTTCCAAGGCGAAACATACCACTTTTGTTCGCTAGGATGCCTGAACAAATTTAAACAGAACCCAACCAGCTTTCTCAATAAGCAAGAAGAAAGTAAGGCTGTCGCCGAGAGCGAGGGGGTGGAATATACCTGTCCGATGCACCCGGAAATCGTGCAGATCGGCCCAGGCAGTTGTCCGATTTGCGGGATGGCATTGGAACCGAGAGTTCTGACTCTCGAGGATGGTCCCGACCCGGAGTACATCGATATGAAGCGGCGCTTCTGGATTTCGACCGTGCTCACGCTTCCCGTTTTTGCTCTAGCGATGGCTGAGATGCTGCCGAATTATCACGAATACATCTCACCCAAAACCGCACTCTGGATCCAGTTCGTTTTGGCAACGCCGGTTATTCTTTGGGGCGGGTTCCCTTTTTTTCAGAGGGCTTGGGCGTCTGTTAAGAACGTCAGCCCAAATATGTTCACGCTGATCGCTATCGGCACGGGGGCGGCATACCTTTTCAGTCTTTTTGCTCTTTTTCTGCCGGATCTGTTTCCCTCTTCGATGCGAAACGTGCACACAGGTTTGATCTCCGCATACTTTGAAGCGGCCGCCGTTATTACGACACTCGTTCTTCTCGGACAAGTTTTGGAATTGAGAGCGAGAAGCCAGACGTCGAGCGCGATAAGAGAGTTGCTCGGACTCGCCCCTGAGACAGCGATAGTGGTCTTCGACGACGGCACCGAGGCGGAAATCGCTCTCAAGGACGTGCAGATCGGAGCGAGTTTGAGAGTTAAGGCGAACGAGAAAATTCCCACCGATGGCTCGATCCTTGAAGGAGACACTTCGGTTGACGAATCGATGGTGACCGGGGAGTCGATCCCGGTAGAGAAGACGAGCGGAGACAAGGTCATAGGTGGGACGATCAACGGAAGACGCGGTTTCGTAATGAAAGCGGAGAAAGTCGGCAGTGACACGCTTCTGGCTCAGATCGTCCGGATGGTTGGCGAGGCTCAGCGTTCGCGTGCGCCGATCCAGCGGCTCGTGGATATTGTTTCGGGCTATTTCGTTCCGGCGGTTATTGTTGTGGCGATCGTCGCCTTCGTCGTTTGGCTCATCTTTGGCAGTTTTGCTTACGCGATGGTAGCCGCCGTATCGGTACTTATCATTGCCTGCCCGTGTGCGTTGGGACTTGCGACGCCGATGTCGA
>JBDTMK010000326.1:0-3784 GCA_039934315.1 Pyrinomonadaceae bacterium
CGCTGCTTGCACCCGGCAATTTCATCGTCCGTTCGTATTTGGTGGTTTTCTTTCCCTTTACGGTCGTCGCTCCGACAAGGCCATAGAAGAGTTTTGAGACTCGGTCGTAAAATTCCTTATTTAGTGCCTCAACGCTGAATGCCGTTCGGATATCTTCTAAGGAAATATCTTTATTGACCAAAAGAGAAAGGCGATCCGTAGGAGTTTTGACCTTTTCGCCTTTGCCAAGAAGATAGGTATATCGCTTTGGCTCGGTCACTTTTGTTTCGACGGAGCCGTCTTTGGCGATCACTCGTATTTCCGAGATAAAGGACAGTCGCCATTTGTATTGATCGACGAAGACAACTAACGCACCGTCGACATCGTTCCTATAGACTTTCCGCAGAAGTTCTCGAAGCGCAACCTTCTTCCTGCCGATCGCGACCTCCGTTTTTAGATTGATTTGATAAAGCCCGATGATCCTGTCGTCTGACGTGTCGAACGAACCAAGTTCGACAGCGGAATCGGCGATCTCATTCGCCGGCAGTCGAATCGGGGCCGGAGTCTTAAGTAAATTTCGAACTCCAAACACATCCGTTAAGACCTCGCGCCAGAACACAGGTTGATATTCGGAGGAAAGAATTTCTTGAAGCTGTCTTTTATCCATCAGTGAAAGAAGGTTTCGGAGAGAACTATTTCCGGTTCAATGTTGGCTTCGATCTCTCGGCTGCCATTTGTTGCTTCTCCGCCAGATGCATTTGTTCCGTACTTTGTGGCGAGTTTTAAGATCAGCAATTCAGATTGATTGAATGCGATCTTTTGCTTCTCAATCTGCTGCTTTAGCTTCTTGATCTCATTTGGCAAAACGGTGAAGGTGCCTTTTTCGACCAGTTCGATCAAGACCGAACAGGCAACTTTAACCTCATCGAGTTTTGACATTCCCCGGTGATCGCGGAGGAACTTTCTGGCTTGATTGGATCTCCCGTCGGACAGATCTGTGGTGCTGACGGTCTCGGTAGCCGATCCAAAGAAATCTCTTTCAAAAGTATCGAGCGCCGCCTGCACTTGTACATAGTGGTGATCGGGTAACGGAAAGGGCGGCTCGGACTGCACTGCTTCAAAGATCTGCGCGGTTTCGAGGAAGGTCAGCGCGGTCGCGTTGTCTTCCGAATCCACGCTGTAGAACTCGCTCTTGTACGGCGATTTTAGGAAAACGACGGTCGACGGCTCAACGGTTTCTTTATTGGCTTTGTCCAGCCGCCTCGCGGTCCGTGCCTTTAAAGGAAACTGTTTGATCCGCTTGAACTCGTTGGGGCTTGTGTCCTTGAACTGGCGAATCTGTCGAAGGTACAAGAGACGTTTGTCTTCCTCGTCGTTCGCTCCTTCCTTAAACATTTCAAACTGCTGAACAAGTTCCTCATGCGTAAATATTTGTGCGTCTTCGCCGTAAGCGGAGTGAAAGCTCTGCAGCTTCACCAGGGCATTGTTGTAAAGCCGGATCAGCTTGTCGCCTTGCGGCGACGGATAGAAATTATAACTGTAGATCGTTCCTGCAACGCTCCCGATGCGATTTACGCGACCGATCCTCTGCATCAGCCGCGTCGCGTTCCATGGCGTGTCGTAGTTGATCAAGACATTTGCGCGGTGAAGGTTGACGCCTTCGGCGAGGACATCGGTTGTGATGAGTATGTTGAAATCGTTCTTCTGGCTTTCTAAGTAATTGGCGTCAAAATTCTCCTGGATCGTTTCGAAAAACTTATTCCGGTTCGTCGCAGAAATATTCAGTATCTTCGTCTCTAGATGCCTCTCGAGCTTTTCATGCAGGTAGTCGGCGGTGTCCTTGCTCTCGGTAAAAATAACAAGCTTGCCCGTCGGGTTTCTCGTTGAGTGCAAAAAGTCAGTGCTAAGCGATGCAAAAAAAGTTTCGAGCTTAGGGTCGACATCGACATCATTCCACTTGTTTACGAGGTCGTGAAGCTCAATCGAATCCTTTCGAAGACCGTTCAAAAAATCAGGTTCAAAATCGTCCGATTCGAAAACGCGGTTTCGGGTATTTGGATCATCAATACTCTTCTCAAGAATAAAAAGCTCGATCTCCTCGACGGTCCAACCCTTTTCCATCAAATCGTTGATGTTCAGATCGGGCGCAATAAAGACTTTTCCGTCCTCGAACATCTTTATCATTCTGTCGGTAGCTTTGACGATATTCGTAAGAGAACGTCGGAAAGCGTGGAAGCTGCTTTCAAGACGTTTGACCATCAAGGTGCGCAGTATGCCGGCCAGAGAGTTCGAAACAAGACGCGCCTGCGGATAGTATTCGTCCCGCAGATCCTCATTGAGCGCTGAGATTGCCTGATATCGGAAATAATTTATGTGATCTTCGCTCGTCAGTCGGAACATAGTCTCGGCGAATAGGTCACCAAGATCGCCTTCGAGTTTATATTCCTTTGCTATCGGTGAATTGATCTCGGGGAAATGAATACCTTGTTCTTCGAGGTCGTCCTTATACTTCGGATATTTATCGAGGTCCTTTCGTGTTCGCCGCACGGTAATCGGTGTCAAGACCCTTTCCCTTATCTCTTTGTAAATCTCGCGAATCCGATCAAGGTCCGGATCTTCGTCGCGGATGATGTCGCGATACTCGCGTATCTTCGGACCAAAGAAGGTTTGCAGATTCGTAATAGGAGTCAGCGTACTTCGCCTCGCATCCTGAAATAACAGCAACTGGTGATACAGATCCTGAGGTCGGTTGTTTAGCGGCGTGGCTGAAATAAGAACGACCTTCTTCTTGTCCCCGGGCACTGAGCCATCGTTGATCCTCGGCGATTTGCAGATGCGCTGAAGCTGATCAAACATTTCCGACGTGTGATTTCGATAACGGTGAGCTTCATCTACGAGGATCAAATCGTAATCTTCTTTCGGCCAAAAGTTCGGATTGTTTCCAGCGGTGATTTTTTCGAGGCTGCTGTTGGTGATGAACTTCGCGTGTTTGTCGATCTGAAAATCGCGAAATGTTCGCTTCCAGTTTTTCTCTACTGCGGGCGGGTAAACAACAAGGATCTTCGTATTCTGTGACCCATTGGCGATCAGAAATCGTTTCGCTATTGTCGCGGCCACTACTGTCTTTCCAAGCCCAACAACATCGGCTAGAAAAAATCCATCGTGGTCCAAAAGCATCTGGAAACCCTGATTGACTGCGTCTACCTGATAACTCAGTTTTCGGAAATTCTTCGGTAGGTCCCCAATCGTGTCCGGGTCGTAATCAATATTCTTACCGAAGTATTCGATAAGAAATTTTATATAAAGCTCGAATGGCGTGAAGGTTTGGCCTATATGCGATTTCTCTTTGAATGCCTGAATATCCCCGGGAAGAATCGTCGTCGATTCAGCCCACAGCGCGGCGAACTCATTCTTACTAAATTCGACATCATCGAAATCTTTCAATGCGATGTTCAGCTCGTAGTTCGGAGCTTTCTTAATCCCGAGACCGGCCATCGTCAAATTTGACGAGCCCATGATCACCCAGCCGTCCGAATGGGCCGTGTGAGTTTCGGGAAGAAAGATGTAAAACTTTGCGTGGATCGCCTTCGAGTTATGCGCTCGAACTTCGATACGTCCGCTGATTAGATCTTCTACGAATTGCAGAATTCCTTTCTCGACCGCTTCTGAGTACCTAGCTTCACGAATGTCCTGAAGAAACCATTTAAGAAACTCGGACTTCGCTTTTTCGTCGTCGCCGAAATAGAGAAGACCCTTGCGTTGGGTCTCAGCGAACATCTCATCGACATTTATTCCGACGAGAATT
>JBDTMK010000327.1:0-3783 GCA_039934315.1 Pyrinomonadaceae bacterium
GGTCGAGCTGATAGGTGGTCAAATACATCAACCCCAGCATAACGACCGTGGAAGTCGCGACCATTGCACCGAACTTCGCATAACTGCCCGATTTCATTCTGTCGTTCGCATTGTCCATTTCATTTAATTCCCCACTTCGCTTTCCACTCGGTCATCGTTTTGATCTCGGCTTCCTGCTCCTTGATAATTTGAGTCGCCAGCGTCTTGAGTTCCGCGTGCTCCGCTTTGGTCAGGGCTTCCTTGGCCATTACCGTCGCTCCGGCGTGATGAGGAGTCATCATGTCGAGAAAATGGATGTCGAAATCCTTGCCCGTCGCTGCCTCCATCTTTTTCATCCCGTCGCCCATCATCATCTTCATCGAATCGCCCATGCCCGGCATCTCCATATTCATCGCCATCGGTTTTCCTGCATACCACTTGTCGCGCCACTCTTTCATCTGACCGATCTCTTTATTCTGGTCGTCGATGATTTTTTGCACGAATTGTTTCAGCTCGGCATTTTGCGATTTCGTTAACGCCATCGTCGACATATCAACAGCACCCTGATGGTGGTGTGTCATCGTGTCGAGAAACTGCAGATCGAATGGCTGGCTCGCTGCGTTAGGCGAACTCTTCATTTCCGAATGATTCATCGATGTGTTCGAATTCATCGGCATCGAATTGTGATCCATGCCGTTCATGTTCGTTGATGAGTTTGAATTCTTCATCATCGCGTTATGATTCATCGAATTGCCGTTACTCGCGGACTGACCACACGCTGCGAGAGCGATGGACGCGACACTTATCAGGCCCATAAAGATTGTTGTTTTCATTTTTACCCTCATTCTTAGCGGGCTAATTTAGTCGCTTACGACTATGCTGCCCTTGTACATGCCCATCCCACACGCAAATGTTATCTGCCCCGATGCAGCCGGGATCACACTGACGATAACGTCTCTACCAATCGGCAATCTTTTGCGGATCTTGAGTTTCGGAAATACGACTACGCTGCCGCAGTTATCGTCATCAGCTCGGTTGAAAACCAGATTCAGTTTGTGGTCCGGCTCAACGTCGATCGTCGATGGCGAAAAGCCGTTTTTGTCCACGCGTATCTTAACCGTTCGGGTGTGAGCTTCAACCACATCCGTTACGAATACAAAAGCCCCGCCCGCAACTACAGCTATCACCGTTAATGCTAGAAATATTTTCAGTTTTCTCATTTGTCCCCTACTCAAGTTTCTTCTCGTTCCTTTAGTTTTCGGTCACGACAACTTTGCCGCGCAGCATATCCATCCCGCAGGCAAAAGCGATCTCCCCAGCCTCGGTCGGCGTAAACTCAACCAGGACAGTTTCACCTACAGCCAGTTTTTTCTTGATATTTTGTTTTGCAATAATAACCTCGCCGCCACAGTTGTCGGCGTCAGCCCGGTAGAAGGCAAGCTTAATGGGCTCGCCTTTCTTAACCGAGACCGATGAAGGTTCGTAGCCATTCGATGACACCGTGATCTGGGTTGCTCCCGCTGGCACATTTGCGGCCTTGACCGGGTCTGCGTTGCCCGCTGGTACATTTACGATAAACGGAACGCTGATAACCTTTCCGCCTCGCTGAAACTGCGCCCACAGTTTGTATAAACCCGCTCGCGGAAATGTAGTATGGGCGGATACCTCTGACGCGCTTGGCTTACCAGCCATTTTGGAATCGTCGCCATGAGCGTGCCCATCGGCGTTATGATCGTCTGTCTTTTCTCCGTCCATCTTCATTCCGTCCATCTTTTCGCCCTTGGCCATCGGATGAGCATGAACGAAATCAACCATGTCCTCGCTGATGATCACAAAATGCGCAAGCTCGCCCAAGTAATTCTCTAGGTTGGTTGCCGGCTTTCCGGTAGCCGCGTCGAAGGCCGCGAAATCAAGCGTCAATTCCTGCCCGGCTTCTATCTTTTCACTTGGCTTCATAGTCACCTTCAAGCCATCAACGGTTTTTTCGAACCTTGTATCCGCTACGAGCGCGACCTTTGGCCTTTCGTCTCCCGAGACCTTTACATCGATCCGTTCGACGACCTGTTTTGCGTTAGCTGGCGTAAAATCCGCGTACAGTTTGTAGTCACCGCCGTTCGGAAACGTGTGCTGCACTCGATACGAACCATCCGCGGACGGCTCGGGGTGCACGTGATAAAACTCCGCGAGGTCCTTAGAGACGATCAGCAAGTGCATTGGCTTTTCATGAACGACCTGAAGATCTTTAAGTACAACGCCTTTTGAATCCTTTACCGTAAACGCCAGGGTTGCACTCTCGCTGGCTATTATTTGTCCCGGCTCGGTCTTAAAATCGACCGTGTGGGTGGTGCCAATTTCAACAGCCGCATTCCCCGAATTCTGGTTCGTAACATCGGTGGTATTTGCGGTGGTGTTTTCCACGTTGCAGGCTGCGAATAAGCCCGCCGAAAAGGCGAGGCCAATAACTGTTAACGGAAATATAATTGCTTTTCTAATTTTCATCTTATTGTTCGGTTGGCTGTGTTGTTCTCAATTGATAAACACCTTCGATCACGACCCGCTCTCCTTCTTCTAATCCCGAAACGATCTCATAAAAATCAGCACCTTCGGCACCCAGAGCGACTGGTCGCCGTTCGAATGTTTCACCGCCGTCAAATACGAAGACAAATGCTTCACCCTGCTCGCGAACGACTGCCGACTTCGGGACGGCCAGAACCTGTCTGTTACCGCTGGTGTCAATAGTGATCTCGATAAAATTCCCGTCCCTGAGCCGGTTGAATGGATTTTTGACTTCGTAAATAACCGGCACGGTCCGCGTCTGCTCGTTTACCGTCTGGCCGATCGAAACCAATCTCCCGTCGCCGTCAGGTGTACCGATCGTATATACCTCACCGGCGAGTGCTGCCGACGTAAAACTGGCCCGCGTAGACTCGCGAACTATTGGCAGATCTTTTTCAAAAACTTGTGCTTCGAGCAGAACGGTTGACAAATTAACTATGTTCAGCAATTCCGCTCCGCTGGCGACTTGTTGCCCGCTTGTCGCGCTTATTTGATCGATAATTCCGGTTACAGGCGCGAGTAGTGGAAAATTCCGGGAAGGTTGGCGAACGGTTGGAGCGCGAAAAATATTTCGACCTGCTTGCGCCGCTTGTATTTGGTCGCCCAACAGGCTGACTTGTTTATCTGCCGAGGTAATCTCATCTTCGATCACCTTAACGGCCGTCTGGGCTTCCTCGACTCTTTTTCGCGGAACAGCCCCGACCTCGAGAAGGTTCTGTGATCTTCGAAGCTCCCGCTGAGCCTGTGCGAGACGCGTTCTGGCCTGCCCGGCGGCAGATCTGCTTTGGGCCTGCTGCGACTGAAGAGCAAGTGCGGTATTTCGCAGCTCCAGTTTGCGGGCTTCAACTTCACGCTGCTGGGCTTCGACTTCCAATCTCTGAGATTCAAGACCGGCCTGCCCGGACACGTCGAGTACTTGTTCAACGAAGCCGATCTGTTCACCGCGCCCAACTGCAGAACCCAAAGATACTGACTGATTAAGCACGATCCTTCCGGGGACTTGGGCCGTGACAACCCCCTTCGCGTCCGGGCGCGCACGGACCACTCCCGTCGTTTTCAAACCGCTCGTGATCTGTCGCGTATCGACCACCTGAGTCTTTATCCCGAACAAGAGCTGTGACTCCTTCGAGACGGTAATCGTCGCTCCTTTTGGTAATTCATTGACGGCGTCCGTTGAAAAGGCATCCAGCGGAATGGCGGACGTTTCACGGGTCTGAGACGGCGGCAGAAGATACGCAAGAATAGCCG
>JBDTMK010000328.1:0-3783 GCA_039934315.1 Pyrinomonadaceae bacterium
CCACGCCCCGACAAGGATTAGAGTCTAGGTTACCGGGCACGTATTAGTCAAACAGTCATGGCAAGGGTGAAGTGATTTTCGTCGGCGATTATTAACCGCGGATAACGCGGATGACGCAGATAAGACCGATCTAATAGGATTTCGTTGATATGAGCCACCCGATTCATCTGTGGTTGAATCCGTCGCTCGTACGAACTCGACGTTAAGCCGGAGGTTCGGACAACGCGGGTTCGGTCTTCTTTCCGTATCGATGTTTGAGAAATTCGATTAAAGGCGGAAGCAGGGAAATTACGACGACGACGATGACGACTTTTTCAATATGGTCTTCGAGCTTTATCCCAAGTGCGTTTTCGATAACGCCGCCAAGAAAGAAACCGCCGAGAACCATGCTTGAGATCCAGAGGGCTCCGCCGATGATGCTAAATGTCAAAAACTTTGCATACGGCATTCCCGTCGCGCCGACGACCAGCGGAGCAAAGGTGCGGACGATCGGGACGAATCGAGCAAGGATCACCGTTTTCACACCGTACTTCTCAAAAAAATGTTTTGCCTTTTCCACCCGGCTGGGTTTGAAAATGAACGAGCTCTCGCGATTGAAGATAGTCTTGCCCATCGCCCGGCCTGTCCAATAACCCGTGCTATCGCCGAGTACCGATCCGAGGAAAAAAGCGAGCATTACTAGAAACACATTCAGCTTTCCGGCCGCAGCAAACAGGCCCGAGACTACGAGAAGGGAATCACCGGGTAAGAAGAATCCTACGGCCAGCCCGGTCTCCGCGAATATCACAAACCACAGCCCGAGATAAACCCACGAGCCAAGCAAAGCGAGCATCCAGTCGATCAGGATTTTCGGATTGAGGTAATCCTTGATCTGGTAGAGGAAGTCCAAAACAGAATCCATAAGAATTTCATCCGGCGAAGCACCAACGGTGCGGCCGTATTTGCAGCACCAACGGTGCGGCCGTAATTTAGCCGGGGGCAACGCCCCTGGAAACGACCATTGAATATCAAGCACCAAAGGTGCGAAGTAAATTTACGCCGCCGCGTTGCGGCTTCGATATTGTCGACATTTTCCAGGGCCGCTCGCCCTGGCTAGATTACGGCTGCATCTTTGGTGCTGACGAAAATGGCCGCACTGCTGATGCCTGCCAATTCGGAATCAACTCCAACCAAATTTGCCGATCAATGGCACGAACGCACACGGACCAAAGTCTTCCGTGTCGAAACCCTTCTCGGTCCGTGTTACGCGGACGAGCGTTTGGGTTTTCTGATCGTTTCCGATCGGGATCACCATTCGCCCGCCAATCTCCAACTGTTTGACAAGCGGTTCCGGAATCGCGGGCCCTCCGGCCGCGACGAGGATCGCATCGAACGGAGCATAAACTTCCCAGCCATTCGTGCCGTCGTCGCAGCGATAGGAGATGTTTCGGAATCCAATCCGCATCAATTTCTCTTTTGCTTCGGCGGCCAAAACCTGGATCCGCTCAATTGCAAAAACTTTTCGCGCGACAGTAGCGAGGACGGCGGTCTGATATCCAGAGCCCGACCCGATCTCCAAAACGCGTTCCCGTCCGGTTAAATCCAGAAGCTCTGTCATTCGCGCGACGATGAAAGGCTGCGATATCGTCTGGCCGCTTGAGATCGGAAGCGCGTTGTCCTTGTACGCTTGTGATTTCAACGCGTCAGGTACAAATGCATGACGCGGCACACAATTTATTGCCTCAAGAACTCGCGCGTCCGCGATCTTGTAGTGATTGCGGAGATGCTCGACCATGCGTGAACGCGGGATCTCGAAACCGTCGGATTGTGTTGTACGTGAGGTACCGAAACTCATTACCAGGAAGGATTATAGTGGGTATCCCGAGGATATTCTATCGAGGCCGTCCGAAACGGCAGAAAACTAACAGCTCAGTGCAGAATCCCAATAGAACGTAATTGCCTTAGCGGGCGAAATACCAGTAAAAAACTACGAGCGTGGCGAGAATAATTATTACGGTTGCCAGCCCTGCGAGCTTTAGGTTCTCCACACCCTCGAAGGAGTTCGAGTCTACGCTAATCATCTTCGGAACGGTGGGCGTAAGTTGTAATTCTGCTTCAGCGATGTCCGACGGTACTTCGACTGCCGCCGGTGTCGACGACGCACGAAGATCCACTAGCACATCAGCAGCGGTTTGATAACGGGTGCTGCGGTCCTTCTCAAGACACATCATCGTGATCCGATTCAACTCATGGGGAACAGTTGGGTTGTGCACGTTCGCGTGCGTCGGTTCTTTCTGTATGATCTCCGCGATTATATCGGTGGTAGTTTGGCCGGTGAAAGGGACTTTTCCGGTTAGCATTTCGTAAAGCACGATCCCAAAACTAAAAATGTCGGTTCGAGGATCAACCGATCTCGACCGCGCCTGTTCCGGCGACATATACGTTGCGGTTCCCATTATCATGCCCGGCAAACTGAAAGCCTGAGTATGAGCGCTGTCGGTCTCTCTCGATCGCATGTCACCCGTGAGTTTCGCAAGGCCGAAGTCCAAAACTTTCACATAGCCATCGCCGCGGATCATTATGTTCTCCGGTTTTATATCGCGATGAATGACGCCCGCGTCGTGAGCGGTTTGGAGAGCCGACGCGACCTGCAACGCGATGTTTGTTGCGACATCATGCGTCAGCGGCCCGTTCGCAAGTCTTTCGCGAAGCGTAGCTCCACTCACATACTCGGAAGCGAGAAGGGGTACGCCGTTCACATCATCGAACTCGAAGATCGTCAGAATATTCGGGTGATTCAGAGCGGAAACAGCGAGTGCTTCCCGTTTGAAGCGCCGAAGCCGGTCGCTATCCTCGAGAACCTTGCTCGGCAGGACCTTAAGAGCGACTTGACGGTGCAGTTTTTGATCCTCCGCCAGATAAATCTGCCCCATCCCTCCCACGCCGATGCTTTCGACAATGCGGTAATGAGAAACCATCTCTCCATTTTGGAAAAGCCACGCGACCTCGCGCTCCGACGACAACATTAGTGGCGGCTCTTCTAAGAACGACTTCGCCTCGTCCAGAGATAGAAGCAGCGATTCGATTTCGATCCGAAGATCGATGTCGTCTTTACAAGCCTCATTCAAAAACACGTCCCGTTCCGAGGTTGGGAGGCGGAGAGCTTCGTGGAACACATCTTTCACTTTTTTCCATCTCAGGTTTGCGAGTTCGGCGTTCATCGGTGTTTCGCTTCACAGCTGGCGAGTCAATTCGCGGTACAGCCACGCTTTCGCCACCTGCCATTCTCGAGCCGCTGTGGCGCGGGAGATGTTCATTGCGAGGGCGGTTTCTTCGAGAGAGAGTCCGGCGAAATATCTTAGCTCGACCAGCCGCTCCTGCTGCGGATCGATATTGGCCAGACGTGAGAGGGCTTCATCGAGAGCCTGGATATCGAGGTTGCTTTCGACCGTCGATACTTCAAATTCGGCATCGATCTGCAAGTCGGCGACCGGTCCGCCGCGTTTTGCGCGGTTCTTGTGTTTCGCGTGATCTACAAGTATGCGCCGCATCGCTTGTGCAGCGATGGCAAAAAAGTGGCCGCGGTCCTTCCATTCGACTGTTTCCTGTTCGACGAGTTTTAAATATGCCTCATGGACGAGAGCTGTCGGCTGGAGTGTGTGGTTGATTCGTTCGTGCCGCAGATATCCCGCAGCCCGGCGGCGGAGCTCATCATAGACGTAAGGCAGAAGCTCCTCCATCGCGGCTGAGCTGCCGCCTGTCCATTCGCGAAGCAGCTGCGTTACGCGATGTGAATCGTGGCGT
>JBDTMK010000329.1:0-3716 GCA_039934315.1 Pyrinomonadaceae bacterium
GAATCGTATGACGGAAAAGGACTCAGAGTTCTTGGCATCAACATCGGCGAGGGCGAGGCACGTGTGCGCGAGGGCGTTAAAGACTTCGGTATCAAATTCCAAGTGGCTCGCGACGCGGACTCGGCGGTCGCCAAACGATACGGCGTCATCGGTACCCCGACGATCGTATTTCTCGACCGCGGCGGCATCACGCGTTATGTCGGAAACGAGCTTCCGCCCGATTATGTGTCGCGGCTTGATGGGCTGATCGCGGAAAATTGATGTTTTTTCGCAACTTCGTGAATCCGGATCGCCGTTCGGAACGAACGCCGGTAAGAGAAACACTATCTGGAATGTGTAGGGATCGAAAGATACCTTGAATTCGCGAAAGACGGATACGGTTTCAGAAATTACTTTGAGGAGATATCTTATGCGAAATTATTTAATTGCACTCGCGCTGACGGCGTCCGTTTCAGGACTAGCCGGATGCGGAGCGCCCGCTGCTAACGTCACCGTTTCGAACTCGATGAAGACGAACATGAATTCGAATATGAGTTCGAACATGAACTCGAACATGAATTCGATGGCGACCTCTAACTCGAATATGAGCTCGGAGAACCCGATGGTGGGTGGAGCAGCGATGCTCGCCACCAAAGACATTGTCGACAACGCCGTGAACTCGAAAGATCACACGACACTCGTCGCTGCGGTGAAGGCAGCCGGCCTCGTCGATACTTTGAAAGGCCCCGGCCCGTTCACGGTCTTCGCACCGACCAACGCGGCATTCGAAAAAGTTCCTAAGACGGCGCTCGATGATCTGATGAAGCCTGAGAACAAAAAAGCCTTGACCGGAATCCTGACCTACCACGTCGTCCCCGGCAAGCACGACGCGGCCTCGATCGCCAAAGCGATCGCTGATGGCGGTGGCAAGGCGACGTTCAAGACTGTCGCCGGCGGAACGCTTACCGCGTCGATGGAAGGGAAGGATGTGATCTTGACCGACGAAAAGGGCGGTAAGTCGAAAGTCACGATCGCTGATGTTATGCAGTCGAACGGTGTCATCCACGTCGTTGACAGCGTGTTGATGCCTAAGTAATCGCCATCGTGTTGGCGATTTAAAAGAGAATGGCGTGGGAACTCCTGTCCCCACGCCATTCTCTTTTTTGTTTTAATATTTCCGCTAGCTTTTTCGCAGTTCTGTCAGAACCTGTTTCGCCACCGCCTTCAATGTATCGAAAACTCCGGTGCCGTCCATCGCGACGGCTTCGAACACCGGCTCGTCTTTTCGCTGGAGCTCGCCGACAAGGTCCTGCATAGGTGTGACATTCGGCAGGTCGCGCTTGTTGAGCTGCAGAACGTACGGTAGCTGCATCAGATCGTAACCCTGTGTCTGTAGATTTTCCTCGAGGTTGTAAAGCGATTCTATATTCGCGTCCATCCGTTCTTCCTGGCTGTCCGCCACGAATACGACACCGTCGACGCCCTTCAGGATCAGCTTTCGCGATGCGTCATAATAGACTTGGCCGGGGACCGTGTAGAGATGAAAACGTGTCTTGAATCCGCGAACCGTTCCCAGCTCGAGCGGCATAAAATCGAAGAACAACGTACGGTCAGTTTCGGTCGCCAGACTGATGAGCTTGCCTTTCGCCTGCGGCGCGGTCGAATCGTAGATGTGCTGCAGGTTTGTCGTCTTGCCGCACAAACCGGGACCGTAGTAAACGATCTTGCAGTTGATCTCACGTGATGCGTAATTGATAAAAGTCATAGCGCTTTTGGATATTAGATTTTGGGTTTTGGATTTGATCGGATCGTTCGCATGTCGGTTTTATTTGTCATTCAGTCTAAAATCCAAACTCTAAAATCTAAAATTAACTAAACAGGCTGTCAATGTCTTCGTCGGTGATCTCCGAAAACGCCGGTGTGTTCTTCATCGCGTAGGCAGATTCGCGAACGGCTTCGTCGAGAATCGAAGCGACCTCATAGCTCGCGCGTTTCGCTCGGATCTTGACCAGTCCGACAGTGGAACGTTTGTCGAACACCACGACCAGAAGGCTTCTGCCGATTATGCTGATAAAAATACTTTCGCGCTCGCCTTCGTGGACCACCGCAGGGAATGCATCCTCGCCGATTAGGTTTGCCATGCTGCTCGTCGCGGCGACGTTTCCGGCGGCCAGCGACGAAAAGCTTGTCGTGTCCATATCGCCGATGTCACCGTGGAAGGCGATCGTCTGGCCGTCGCGGTCGACAAGAAATACGACGCGTGCGGCGCATTCAACGCAGAGTCGGGCAAGAACGGTTTTCATCCGCTGAAACTGCTGTTCTTGAATGATGAAAGGCGAGTGTGCCATTTGATAATATCTCGCAGCTGAAAGATTAGCTCGGTGTGTTTATCGTTTCGTTTGAATGGTCGGAAAAACGGGTAAGGCGGGCTTTGCGACAAACCGCACTATCCAATCTAACACACGGGATGAAACGCCATCAAGCATTTTCTGCGGAGGGCCCGGGATAGAATGCGAACTGAAAACGAGTTGCGAACGGCCTGGAATTTAGCTAAATTCCGAGTTACAAATGCACGAACTCGAAAAGAACGGAGTCGATCTGGTGGCGATCGGCGGCGGCACAGGCCTGTCGACCTTGCTTTCCGGGCTGAAGAAATATGTTGGCGCGGGCGTTGATGGGATCGCGATACGGCGCCTTTCGGCAATAGTTGCGGTGTCGGATGACGGCGGAAGTTCGGGTAGACTTCGGGACGAATTCCAGATGCCTCCACCCGGAGACATTCGCAACTGCATGGTCGCCCTTTCCGAAGATTCTCACCTGCTCTCCAAACTTTTCAAACACCGTTTCTCCGGCGACGGTCAACTAGCCGGCCACAATTTCGGAAATCTGTTTCTCGCGGCGTTATCTGAGGTCACTGGTGATTTCGCGGAAGCCGTTCGATTGTCTTCCGAGATCCTGGCCAGCAAAGGCCATATTTTTCCCGCGACCGTTTCGGACGTCCGAATAGCCGCACGCCTCACCGATGGGTCCGTCGTTCAAGGCGAGACAAACATTTCAAAAACGGGGGGTACGATCAAGCGTCTGTATCTGGAACCGGAGGACTGCGAGCCGCACCCGGAAGCAATCGCCGCGATCTCGAAAGGGCACATTCTTACGGTCGGGCCGGGTTCGCTCTTCACGAGCATTCTGCCGCCGCTGCTCGTTAACGGCGTGGTCGACGCGATCGCGGCATCGTCGGCTACGAAGATATTCGTTTGTAATTTGATGACGCAGCCGGGCGAGACGGACGGGCTGACCGCGCGGCGCCACTTGGAGATCGTTCGCGAGTACGCGCCCGGGTTAAATTTCGACTACGTCATCGTCAACAACCGCCCTATTAGTGAGATCCAGAGCCAGCTTTACACTCAAGACGGAGCCGAGCAGATCGGTGTTCATGGCTCGATCGACTCGGAAGTTATCGAAGGAGCAAATGTTGTGTATGCGGATCTGCTGGACGAGGGACAGTTGGTCCGTCACAGTCCAGCACGTCTGGCGAAAACGGTATTGAGAGTAGGACGATGATCCTTAGACGGCAGTTGCGGCACAGGTGATCCGCCGCTCGTCGCCACAGGTCAGTACCACCTGCGTAAGCGGGTGGTGGAGACTCGGTATTCATCAACGTATTTGTGTCCGGCGCTGCGCCACCCGCTTACGCAGGTGGTATTGACCTGTTATTATTGCGATTGGCATACGTTGTC
>JBDTMK010000330.1:0-3708 GCA_039934315.1 Pyrinomonadaceae bacterium
AAGAGTGAAGATGCTGCGGCAGCTTCCCCTTTGATAAAAACCCAAGAGCTGCACTTACTACTTGAATTCACGAACTAAAAGTGAAGAGTGGGACCGACGTCCTCTCTTCACGTTTGGTTTTTAACTTTTAGTTTTTAGTTAGTTGTAACCCTCAACATCCGTGAAATCTTCGTAGATCATTCCCCTACGATCTCGCTTCGCTTTTGTCGCTGCTTCATACCCGCCGTCTTCATTTCGCGCGATCTTGTTTTGGGCGTAGAGGCCTTCGAGAACGAACTCACAGGCTGAGACCAACTTCGCTTTATCCTTCCTGGTGAATTCCAACGGCACAAGCGTCGACTCGATCAACTGCGGAACACTATCGAGCAGCACTACACATTCGTCCGCCGCCGCCGTGTCCGAAAGCAGCAGCTTGTTCCCCTCATCGAACCATTTTACCGTTGGCGTAAAATCGATCCCGAGAAAAAAGCCTTCGAAGGTGACACCGCACGCGCGTTTGATCAGATCTTTCGCCAGCCTCGTACCGCCGATCTGTTCGCCCTCGTACTCAAGTTCCATCTTTCCTGTCATCGCCGGAAGGGCAGCGTAAATATCCGATATGCGCGGAACGATGTCTTGTTCGTCCGTCATCAGAGCTCGGCGCTCTCCATTTGATACCGCGGCTTCAAGCGCGGTTATCGAGAACCGCTGCGACACGCCGCTGCGTTTGTCCACTCGTTGATCGTCTCGCGCTTCGAAGGCGATCTGCTCGATTGTTTCGGAAATAAATTCTGGAACCTCGACTGAGAAATTTTCCAACCCGTGACGCTGGGTCCAGGCTTCCTGTTTCGTGATCTCGGAACTGAGCTGAACATTCGCGGGATAATGCGTTTGTACTTCGGCACCGATCCGGTCCTTCAGCGGTGAGATGATCTTTCCGCGCGCGGTGTAGTCTTCCGGATTCGCACTAAATACCAGCATTACATCGAGCGGCAGGCGAACCGGGTAGCCCTTAATCTGGACATCGCCTTCCTGCATTATGTTGAAAAGGCCAACCTGAATCTTGCCGGCAAGGTCAGGAAGCTCATTGATCGCGAAGATCCCGCGATTCGCACGAGGCAGCAGGCCAAAATGTATTGTCAGTTCGTCTGACAAGAGATGCCCGCCCTTCGCCGCTTTGATCGGGTCGACATCGCCGATTATATCCGCGATGGTCACGTCCGGGGTGGCGAGCTTTTCAACAAACCGTTTGTCGCGATGCACCCATTCGATCCGCGTTTCATCGCCTTGAAGCTTAATTTCTTCTCGCCCGTAGGCACTCAAAGGCTGGAACGGATCATCGTTAATCTCCGAACCGGCGATGATCGGAATTGCCTCATCAAGCAGATTTGTAAGCTGACGAATGATCCGTGACTTGGCTTGGCCGCGAAGCCCGAGCAGAATAAAATTGTGCTTCGCCAAAACCGCATTCACTATCTGCGGGACGACCGATTCGTCGTATCCCAAAATTCCCGGAAACAGCCGTTCGCCGCTCCGCAGCTTGTCTATCAGATTCGCCCGCATCTCGTCCTTAACCGAACGCGACGCGTACCCACTTGCTCTTAATTCACCCAGTGTCCTTATTGCTGACATGGTTTCATTTTACTCGCCTGAGTTTCGAAAGCCAGTGGGGAGGGCGTTCGGCTTGCTTGGCAAAGCGAAAATAATTTGGGTAATTAATCGGCAACTATCGCGGGACCGAGAACCGCAGTATCTTGCTGTCGCTTCTTCGGCATTTCAAAATGCCGGCGGCGAAACTCAGCGATCGCATCGTCGAATTCTTCGAACCGCCTGTCGTGATGGATCTTCTTCCATGCAAATTCGGTCGCCGTTTGCGAAACCGGTAACGCTTCAAACTGGGAGTAGCTCATCGTTTTTCCTGGCTCCTGTATTTCAAATCTGAAATTTCACATTTGAATGATATTCAGTACTTAAGGCAAAAGTCCTAAACTCTTCTAAAATTTGAAACAAAAAAAGGCCCGCCGATTCCAAGCGAGCCTCTCTTCAAATCCTAAATCCAAAATCAAAACACGTACTTGTTCGCGCTGATCAATGTCTCCGCGATCTGCTGACGCGCGGCGATCGTATTTATCGGCGAATTATTTTTCGTGAACCGCTTCAAAGCAACAAGCAGCGTGCGTCCCTCGTCACCTTCGGCGATCGCCGCGATCGTATTGCGGGCTTTCATCTCGATCCGCTGGATCCCATCGTTACAATAAACTGACGCCATGTCGACGTATCTGCCGGCCGCTTCCTCACCCTTCGAAGCGGCAAGTTTCTTCGCACGAAGCACGGCCGTTTCCATTTGATACGCATCCATGATGATGTCCGCGCAATTGAGCAGCACCTCCTGTTGATCGGCAAGTCCCATCATGTATTTCTGAGCCGCGGTGCCGAGAACCATCAGTGCGATCTTCTTCGCATTTTGCGCAAGCTTGGTTTCCGCCGCAAGCAAGCTGTCATCCTCGTCGAACGACATCTGCGGATTCAGGATCTCGTCCTGCAGCGCCTTCGCTGCCGGGATGATGCCGAGCTTGCCTTTCATCGCACGCTTCATCAGCTGTCCCGGAATCAGCAGCCTGTTGATCTCGTTCGTGCCTTCGAAAATTCGATTGATGCGCGAATCGCGGTAAGCTTTCTCAGCCGGGTAATCCGCCGAGTAGCCATAGCCGCCGTATATCTGCACCATCTCGTCGACAACATAATCGAGAGCTTCACTGCACGCGACCTTATTGATCGATGATTCGACCGCATACTCCTCGATCGACTGCAGCTTCTTCACATTGTCGGCACCGTCACCGATCAGAGCGTCGATCATCCCGACCGTGCGATACGTGATGGATTCCGCGACCCACGTACGAATGGCCATCTCGGCAAGCTTGTGTTTGATCGCACCAAACGATGAGATAGATTTGCCGAATTGCTGCCGCTCATTCGCATATTTGATCGCTTCGTTGAGCGCCAGTTTCGCTCCGCCCGTGACGGATGCGCCGAGTTTGAACCGGCCGACGTTCAAAATATTGAAAGCGATCTTCGCCCCGTCGCCGACATTGCCGATGAGGTTCGTCGCCGGGATCTTTGCGTCCGCCAGGATGAGCGGCGTCGTCGATGACGACTTGATGCCCATCTTATGCTCTTCACTTCCCGGCCGGCAATTCTCACTCCGCTCGACGACAAATGCCGAGAATTTTTCTTTAACGCCGTCGACTTTCGCAAAAACGATGAACACATCAGCGAAGCCGCCGTTCGAAATCCACATCTTCTCGCCGTTCAGGATGTAATGCTGCCCGTCGTCCGTTAGTCTCGCAATTGTCTTGGCGCCGAGGGCATCGGATCCAGACCCTGCTTCGCTCAAGCAGTAAGCCGTCACGACGTCACCTGCTACGATCTTCGGTATCCAGGTTTTCTTGAGCTCATCGGAACCGAAATAAAGGATCGGGAGCAGGCCGATCGACGTCTGCGCGCCGAACGTCGTTCCGAATCCGCCGGCGCGGCCAATGTACTCCGCGATGACGACGCCGGTTGTTTGATCAAGCCCGAGCCCGCCGTATTCTTCCGGAATCGTCGCACCAAGCAAACCCAGGTCGCCGCCTTTTTTCACCAGCTCGCGGGCGATCTCCCACGAGTGCTTTTCCAGCGCGGGAAGCTGCGGCCGAATTTCGTTATCGACAAACTCCCGGGTCGTGTCGC
>JBDTMK010000331.1:0-3689 GCA_039934315.1 Pyrinomonadaceae bacterium
CGAATGTCCCGTCGAGCTGTCCTAAGTTATTCTAAATTTTTCTGGCTTTCCTTTGCGTCCTTTGCGAGCTTTGCGTGAAATTCTTAAGGAGCAACTACAGTGCGTCTTTTAGTAATTTCTAACCTTCAATAAATGCTTCTGTCTTTCCTTTGCGTCCTCTGCGAGCATTGCGTGAACCTCTTAACGTGAAACTACACTGCGCCGTTTAGTAACTCCCAAACCTTCACCAAATGTTTCTCCTCGACTCGTATGCTCCCCACCGACAACCGCAGCGTGAACTTGCCATCGAGCTTCGTATGCGAAAGATAAGCTTCGCCGGACGCATTGATCTCATTCATGACGCGCTCGTTCAGAGCGTCGAGATCTGCGACGCCGGCAGGTGATGCACGGAAGCACACGAGCGCGAACGGGACCGGAGCGAGAATTTCGAAATTCGGGGACTCCTCGACCCACGACGCAAACAGACGAGCGAGACGACAGTGCTCACGAATGCGATCGATCAAACCCTCCTGGCCGAAGTACCTCATCACGAACCACAGCTTCAACGCCCGAAAGCGACGCCCGAGCTGGATGCCGTAATCCATTCCATTCTTTACCGTTCTCTCGTCGCTCGTCTTCAAATATTCCGGGGTAAGCGAAAAGGCGTTCTTCATCTCGCTCAAATCGCGGCAATACAAGATCGACAGATCGAACGGCGTGAATAGCCATTTGTGCGGATTCGTGACGATCGAATCAGCACGTTCCCAGCCCTTAAAATAATGCTGCATCTCGGGGACGACCGCTGCCGAACCTGCGTAGGCCGCATCGACGTGAAGCCAGATGCCGTGCTTCTCGCATACGTCCGCGATCGCATCGACCGGATCGACGCTTGAGCTCGAGGTTGTCCCGATCGTCGGGATCACACAGATCGGAAGATATCCGGCTGCGACGTCTTCATGAATCGCGTCGGCAAGAAGATCAGCGCGCATTTCAAACCCGTCATTCACCGATATCTTTCGTAAGCTGCGTGTGCCGAGACCGAGTGTGATGACCGCTTTGTCGATGGATGAATGCACCTGTTCCGAACAGTAGACACGCAGCAAAGGCAGATCGTCGCGACCGCTCATTCCGAGCTCGCGGATATTCAGATTCGCTCGTTCACGGGCTGCGGCGATCGCATGCATCGTCGATACCGACGCCGTGTCGTAGATGATCCCTTCGAATTCAGCCGGCAAATTCATCATCTGCCGCAGCCAATCAAGCACGACATCTTCGAGTTCCGTCGACGCCGGTGACGTCCGCCAGAGCATCGCTTTCATATCGAACGCGGCGGCGAACATTTCTCCAAAGACGCCGACCGACGAAGTCGATGTCGAGAACAGACCGTGAAAATTAGGATGGTTCCAGTGCGTGACGGCAGGCAATATCAGACGATCGACGTCCTTCAATACGTCACTGAAATTTTCTCCGATCTGTGGGGCGGATGCGGGTAGATTCTCCTTAAGCCAATCGGGCTGAACCTGCGATAACACGGGATATTCCCCAATATGCTCGAAATAATTTGCGATCCAGTCGACGACCTCATAACCGTACCGTCGAAAATCTTCGGCCGGCATATCGCCAAATTTCTTCGTCGATTCTTCTTTCATAGTCGGTTCCGATATTCTATCAGCCCTTGCTAGCTCTGACGCTAAAGGTATGGCAATCCCAAGCTTTGAGCCGATCATTTGCTCGACATGCCGTTTTAATCAGGTATAATGCACCTTTGAATCGATATCGGGTTTTATCCGCTGTATTAAAACTTTCGTTCGGGATGGGCGTATTAGTCCGGACCGGCTGCAGCGTAATCCCATCCAAAAGCAAATTAACCGGAGAATTTTTTATGACAAGAGCTTTTTTAACTTTGGCTTTGATCATCTCGATCTTTAGCTCGTTCGCCTGTGTTCAAAAAGGCGGCAACAATGTCGCGACCGACACCGGAGACACCATAAGGGTTGGCGTTTACGGCGATCTGACCGGGCAAACGTCCAGCTTTGGACAATCCACCAAGAACGGTATCGAACTGGCGGTGGAAGAGATCAACAACGCCGGCGGGATCAATGGCAAGAAGATCCAGCTTTTCGTTGAAGACGACCAGGGACGACCGGAACAGGCGAAGACGGTCGTTTCGAAATTGATCAGCCAGGATAAGGTTCAGGCGGTGCTCGGTGAAGTTGCTTCGACGAACAGCCTCGCGGCGGCCCCTGTGGCGCAAGAAGCAAAGATCCCGATGATCTCACCGTCGTCAACCAACGTGAAGGTCACCGAGGTCGGCGATTATATTTCGCGCGTTTGCTTCGTTGACCCGTTCCAGGGCTCGGTAATGGCGAAGTTCTCGGCGAATACGCTGAAGGCGAAGACCGCGGCGATCCTAGGCGACGTCAATTCGGATTACAGCAAGGGCTTGACCCAGTTCTTCGAAGAAGAATTCACGAAGCTCGGCGGAAAGGTTGTCGCCAAGGAAGCCTACACGCAGACCGACCCCGATTTTAAGGGACAGCTCACCAAGATCCGCAATCTTAACCCGGATGTGATCTACGTTCCCGGCTACTACGGCCAGGTCGGAATCATCGCTAAACAGGCGCGCGAGCTCGACATGAACATGCCGCTTCTCGGCGGCGACGGCTGGGATTCACCGGAGCTTTGGAAGCTCGGCGGTGCTGCACTTAAGAACACTTACATCTCGAACCACTACTCCGCAGAAAATCCTGCACCGGAGATCCAGAATTTCGTGAAGGCTTACAAAGCGAAATTCAATGCTAACCCGGACTCGCTCGCGGCTCTAGCGTACGACGCGGCGAAGGTTTTGGCGGATGCGATCAAACGGGCCGGCGGCACAGATAGCGCGAAGCTCAGGGACGCGATCAATTCGACCAAAAATTTCCCCGGAGTTACGGGCCAGATCACCCTTGATTCGAACCGGAACGCTGTTAAGCCGGCTGTTGTGCTGGAACTCGATGCCGCGGCGGGCAAGTTTAAGTTCAAAGAGACCATTGAACCGGAAGGTGCGGCGTCATCTACGACCGCGAATAGCAATACAAACAGCAGCATGAATGGAAACTCGATGGCGACGTCATCGAGCGCCAATTCGAATACCAATTCGACAAACTCCAATACGTCCGCGAATTCGAACGCGACAAAATAAGTCCGATGGTTTAAGTTCAGGTTCCAGGTTCATGGCGTAAATGCTGTGGACCTGGATTTTGAACCCGAAACCTCGAACTTTTTATTATGGACACTTTTGTTCAGCAGCTTATCAACGGCCTGACGATCGGATCGATCTACGCGCTGATCGCACTCGGATACACGATGGTTTACGGCATCCTGCGTCTGATCAATTTCGCGCACGGCGATATTTACATGGTCGGCGCTTATGCGGGATTCATGCTCGCGACGTCGCTTGGCTTCGCTGCCAACCCGTCTGCCTTCGGTTTCGGTGTGACGCTCATCGGTTCGATGGCGATCGCCGCGGGGATCGGTATGGCGATCGAGAGATTCGCTTATCGTCCCGTCCGGAAGTATTCGAAGATGACGACGCTGATCACCGCGATAGGGATGTCGCTGCTCATCGAATACCTATTCGTATTTTTCTTTTCGGGCACGCCCCGCTCATTCCCGCAGCTGCTGCCGAACGAGAACATCACGCTCTTCGGCAACGCCACCATCTCGAC
>JBDTMK010000332.1:0-3683 GCA_039934315.1 Pyrinomonadaceae bacterium
TCAAACGTTGGAGAATCGCTATCACCCGACGGTAAATTTCAGTCGCCTCGGCCGTAAGGTTTAGCTCACCGTAAATATCAGCGATCTCGAGATCCGCCACAGCGCTCTGATGAGGCATGGCCAGCTTTTCATATTTCTGCCGCGACAACTCGAACAGTCTTATCGCTTCGGCAAAACGGCCACGGAAAAGCGCGAGGCTGCCCATACTCGCCTCGATCTCCGCAACGGTCACGTGCATCCTCAGAGCTTGAGCACTTTCGAGAGCTCGCCCATAGAATTCTTCCGAGCGCTTGAAATCGTTCAACTCCGCGTAGGTGTTTGCCAATCCGTTTTCGGCCATCGTCTGCCATTCCCGCTCGCCGAGTTTTTTGAATCGGCGATAGGCGGAAAGACAATATTTTTCTGCGAGCTTGTACTTGTCACGACGCGAAACGATATTGCTCAAATTCATCTCGATCTTTCCTGCGGCAAGCTGATCACGATACTTGCTGAAAATGCGGAGCGCCTTTTCGCCCGTCAACTCGGCCGCCCTGTACTTGCCCAACATCGCAAGGGCAATGAGCCTTGCAACTAGCGGCTGTGCCGACTCGTGTTCATGTCCGAGACGGGCAAGAAGCCGCGACGCCGAATCGAGATTCGTTGCGGCCGATTCGAGCCTGCCGGCGGTAATGTCGGCGATGCCGTTAACCCAATGCCCCAGCGCCACAGTTTCCTTATCTGCGCGAAACTCCACCAGTGTCTTCAGCGCCGCGGAGGCTTTTCGTGTCTCGGCCGGTTCAGATGTCCACACTCGATAGCAAAAATCTTTAAGCTCGCGCGCGAGAGCCGCGTCGGCGAGTGCTCGATTACCGGCGAGCAGTGTTTTTCGCCGGCCGTTATTTCTTTCGTGGATCAGCCGCGCGGCGAGTGTCGATCGTTTCATGTCGGTCCGGATTACAGGAACGATATTAACGAATAGATAAAAAAAGCGGGAAGCCGTTTCCGGGTCCCGCTATTATTTTCGTCGGTCAGGGAGATCGTTTATGAGATGTCAAAGGCCTTGAGCGTGATCTCCACCTCAGCGTTGTGAATGGTGATCTCGTAACTACCGGCCGGAATATTGTCTAGTCTGAATTCGCCCGCCTCATCGACCGTGATCTCGAAAGTATTATTATCCGCAGCTATACGCACCGTTGCTTCCGCAAAACCGCCGCCCAGGATTTGTCCCCGGACGGTAAAACCCTTTTTATCTTTTTCGATCCTTATGTCGATAGCATTGTCGCCCGCACTATAGAGAATCTGCCGGACGGTCGAGGTCGAGGCCGAACGTTCGCCAAAGGCCGGTTTGTTCGGCGCGATCTCCATTTGGAAAACCGCTGCCAGCTTTTTAACCAATGACGGCTTGGCTTCGACGGCACGTGATCGGAACAGATTGCTCGCCCATCGTACCGAGTCAGCGGGTGCATCGACGGAGTCATCCCGCTGCATCAGCTCAATTATGTTTTGAAGGTTCTTCTCTGTGGACATCACATTATGCGGATGGTCGCCGCTTCATAAGAACAGTGCGCCTCGAGTTTCAAGAAAGACACTAACCGATAAATTTCTTTCTTTGCGGAATTTGCGAGCCCCAGGTGAAACTATTTCTTTCACGCAAAGTAGGTCAGGTTCGCTAAGCAAACCCGCTCAGCAATTTCTTTAGCTTCTTTAAACATCGTGAACGGAGGGGACTGATGCTGGTCTCTCCGACGCCGATCACTGCGGCGACGTCTGAATAACTCGCGGCGGCACCGCTTAGATAGAGCATCGACAGAATTTTCTGGCAGCGCTCTTCCAACTTAGCGAGCGCCGTCCGTATCAGATGCTGCTGCTCAAGCTCGATCAAGAGTTCGTCGGCGAGCGGCGATGTGTCGGCGAGATTTGCCATCTCCTGCTCCATTTCCTCTTCGGTTTCCGGCGAATAAAACCCTTTCGACGCCCTCACCGTCGCCCACGTCTTGAACTTTGCCGTTGTAACGATCCACGAACGGATCTTTTCAGGCTGTTCGATCTCGTCGAGCTTTTCGAATAGTGTCAGAAACACTTCTTGAAATACGTCCGCCGCCTGCTCCTCATTCAAACCTGCCCGGCGCGGTATGGCAAAGATGAGACGTTGGTACCGGGCGACAAGATCGTCCCACGCACTCTGGTAGCCTCGTCGGCAATCGCGAACGAGCTCGGCGTCGGAGCGTTCGAGGCTCGTCGCCGGAAATATGTTTACCGATCCTTCTTGCGTTGTTGGGCCCATTCGGTTAGTTGATTTTCAGACAAAAGCCCGAGTATGGCAATGCTGCCGAGTTCAGGTCTGTGATAATATCTGACTCTCGTATCTATAAATCTTTTGAATCGAAAGGGCCGATACTTCGGCTCTTTTTACGCAGATGGATAAATTTTTAGTTCGCGGCGGGCGACCGCTGAAGGGAAAGATCGAGATCGGCGGGGCAAAGAACTCTGCTTTGCCGTGTCTGGCGGCGACGCTCTTGTCGGCGGAAACTGTAACACTCCACAACGTTCCGTACGTCAAGGACCTCATCACTCAGCGGAGGTTGCTGGAAGATCTGGGTGCTACGGTTTTAACGCCGGAGCTGAGGACCCATAAGGTCACCGCGAACAATATTCAACTTTTCGAAGCCCCTTATCACCTTGTGAAGACCATGCGTGCGAGCGTGCTCGCGCTCGGGCCGCTGCTCGCGAGATTCGGTCAGGCGAAAGTAAGCCTGCCGGGCGGCTGCGCGATCGGAACGCGGCCGATCGATCTGCATCTCAAAGCATTCGAGCAGCTCGGCGCTACAGTGTCTCTGGAATCCGGAGACGTTATCGCGCGAGCTCCCAAGGGTCGCCTCGTCGGTGCCGACATTTCGTTCGAAAAAGTTACCGTTACCGGAACGGAGAATGTCATGATGGCGGCCGCGCTCGCGGATGGTAAGACCGTCATTCATAACGCTGCACAAGAGCCCGAGATCGAAGATCTCGCCGAGCTGTTGAATAAAATGGGTGCGCGGATCAACGGTGCGGGCACGCCGAAAATGGAGATCGAAGGGGTCGAGGCCCTAGGGGGCGCTGAGCACACCATTATTCCGGATCGCATCGAGACCGGAACGTTCATGGTCGCGGCGGCGATCACCAAAGGCGAAGTTGAAGTGAAAGGCTGCAACCCCGAACACATCCGGGCGGTCATCAAGGCTCTGCGTGCCGCCGGAGTCGACATCGAAGAACTTAATCCGAGTACCCTGTTAGTTAAATGCTCAAGCTCAGGCCTGAAGGCGAACGATGTTACCACCGAGCCGCATCCGTTATTTCCGACCGACATGCAGGCTCAGTATATGGCGTTGATGACGCAAGCCGAGGGAACATCCAGGATCACCGAAACAATTTTTGAGAATCGTTTCATGCATGCGTCCGAGTTGATCAGAATGGGTGCCGACATTAGTGTTTCCGGACATACCGCGACGGTTTGCGGGCGAAAACAATTGACCGGCGCACCGATCATTGCATCGGATCTTCGGGCTTCTGCGTCTCTCGTACTCGCTGCCCTTTGTGCGTCGGGCGAAACTTTGATCGACCGTGTTTATCACATCGACCGCGGATACGAGACGATCGGCCGCAAGCTGCGGTCGATCGGCGCCGACATCGAGCGGCTCACCGATAATCTGGCGTCGGAAGATCTC
>JBDTMK010000333.1:0-3679 GCA_039934315.1 Pyrinomonadaceae bacterium
GCTGGCGGTCGCTTACAGGAAGCCTCTAACTTAGACAAAGCACGCCGTATGGTTGAATGCTGAGCCCCGAGGGTTTCACCTCGATTGTGGATCAGGTTGAAGTGTCGTTCGATGACATCCAGATCGATCGGGGTTGCGTGCAGTGTTGAGAAGACGAGCCGCTCTACTGGGGCGGCTCGTCTTCGTGAAGAGCTCCTTGCGAACTGGCGCGTTACGTTACCCTCGGATCATTTGACCAACGTCACGAGCGGCTTTCCTTTTTCGACGATATACGTAGCAAGCTCGGCTCCGTTTGTGCTGCCAATATTCTTTGCGGAGTGGATCGTCTGGGCGGGTACGAATAACACGTCGCCGGCTTTCACCTTTGAAACCTGGCCACCGATCTCATATTCCAGCGATCCTTCGATAACGTAAATGATCTCCTCGCCCGGATGCGTGTGACGCGGGGAAAGATAGCCCGGGTCGAAGTCGACGCGCACCTGAACGACTTCGCGTTTCGGCGCGCTTAGATCATGCCGCTGCAGATCGGTTCGTTTCGTTCCGGTCTGCGCGTCTGCAACCTGCAGCACCGAACCGATCCCTATAAAAAGTGCGGCGAGCGCGATAAGTAATCTTGTTTTCATTTCGACTCCGTTTGTCTTTAAATCTGTAGAAAGAAATGAGTAGGGAAGTCCTCGAAACGCCGCACGCAACTCGTCCGCCTCTACTTGCACTCTTCTGAGGAATTTTTGAATGCAACCGACTCGATGATCCTTTGACTGGCGGTTCGACCGTCGGCGTTGTCTTTCGGGTACACCGTGATGACCGCCCATACCCTTGACGGGTTTGTCTTTTGGAAGATGCAGCATCCTTTCAACTGGTAGCTCTTTCCGTTGCGTGTAAATGTCCCGTCGTATTTGGCGTTAGTCGGCGACTTTATCTCGAGAGTGTAGTTCAGGTCCGGAGCCTGCCTCTTTATCGCGGTCATACTGGTATCGGCCAGGCCCTTTATATCGAACTTATTTTTTCCGGTTGGTTCCAATTGGCTGTACGACGATCCGAAGTCCTTGTCGTCATATGCATGAACCCGCATTGAGCTAAATATATTCTGAATCCCGTCGGGCAATTTTGTCGGAGGCGGCGTTTTGTCGCTGGGCGGGCCGGGGAGGTCGACCATTATGTCCGTATGATCCAATTCAAAGGTCTTCCATTCTTTACCGGCCAGGGTGAATGCCCTCGAAGGCTGGTCGGAAGCAGATCGCGGGTCGGTCGTATTGTTAGCCTGCCTGCCGAATCGCCCACAACCCAGAACCGCAACTAGCGCGACAATTGCAAAGGGAACGAACTTCATGTTGTCGAGCAATGTAACATAGGTTCGATTTTGGATTTTGGATTTGTTTCGTGTGATTTGTGTGATTCGCGGTTTGGTTTTAAAAGAATGTGACACGGATCGGACGAAGAAGAATCTTCACACTGAATCTCACACTCTAAAGATTCGTTCGAGCGACGTAGACTGAGTTGACGGAGATCGAATTCGTATACGGATTTGGGAACTCAACGTTGTAGGCGGTGGCGGAGCCGAATACATCACCGAGACGTGCGGTGAAGTCATCGCTGGCCGGGTCGTCGGACCAGAGGGCGAAGGTGCCGCCGGGTTTTATCTGGTTTCGAACCGACGTGAGCCCTTCCGAAGTGTACAGCGACATGTTGCTGGGATTAAGTAAATGTTCCGGCGTGTGGTCGATGTCCACGAGTACCGCATCGAATTTTCTTTCCGGCGTTGCCGCATCAAGGCCGGTGCCTGCGAGTTCAAAAAAATCGCCCTGCCGCAACTCGCACCGGCTATCGTCGGTTAAAACATTTCCTAACGGTACTAATCCGTCGCGATGCCAATCGATCACCGTCTGAAAAAGATCAATGACGAGCAGCCGGCTGACCTTCTTGTTCTTCAAGGTCTCGACGGCGGTATAGCCCAATCCCAGACCACCGATCACGACATCCAATTCACCTTCCAGCCCCGCCAGACCGAGCTTAGCGAGTTGACGCTCGCTCTTCGTAAAAATGCTCGACATCAAGTATTCGTCGCCAAGCTTCACCTCAAGCACTTCCTGGTTCTGCAACAACGGTTCAACCCGCCGCCGAAGCGTAAGATCGCCGAGCGGCGTCTGCTGATACCCGAGTTCTTCAACGTTCAAATTCAGCTCCCTCACACAGTCCCACTATGTTCGACACTTCAGAGTCGAAGAAGAGGTTACTACACAAATTGCTCTGCTCGCCGCGCGGCCGCGCTGTGATTAGAACTGAAACGCGTCGACGGTCTTTCTACTTCGGTGCTTTCGAACCGGCTGTTACCTCGCCTTTGTGCGCCGCAAAGGCCGCGAGTACTTCTCCCTTCTCACGCGCCGGGACTTTGGCGAAATCAAGTGTGCGCCCAAGCTCAGCCGCGACCTCGTCAAATTCCGCCGGCGAGATCTTGAGATCACGATGCGCGTTCTCAAGGCCGAGCGGCGTAGCTCCCGCTTTGGTCGGCACGAATTTGTATGGACCGCCCGATACCTCGCATACCCAGAGTGTGCGCATAAACTTGAGGCCGGGCAACCGATCCAAGCTGTTCCGGTGCCAGTTTCTGAGAGCCGGATTCTTCGAATTTTGTCCTACGATCGGGTTCTTAATTAGGGCGTCACTGAAGTGGTCAACGACCTGGGCGATGGCGAAGACGCCGCCGAGTCGTTCATACAAACTCTTCTCCGTTTGTGCAGCGGCACTCCCGACGAAAAGGACGGTTAGGGTGATCGCTATCGCGAACGACCTGACTAAAGACACTTCTGCTTTCATGATCGATTCCTCCTGTCTTGCTTTATGGTTACCTGCCCACGCATATGACGGGCAGCGGTTAGTACGGGAAAAGCTTGTAGTTGCTCTTGACTTACGACCCTCGGCGAACGGTTCCGGTAAGAGCCTGAATTTTTGTGGACACTGGAATGATACCAGATGTAAAGGTGTGCGAACGTTAAAAACGCGGAGTGTGCTTCACGGGACCGAACTGAGCTTATCGGATTCCCGCGGCGAACTAAGTGGAAACGAAATCGTCAGAATGATGATGTTCAGGATCCGGCGAAAGGCGTTCCAAAGATACCAACGGCAAGTTCGATCCAAATAAGCGCGAGGGCTGTGAGGATAACTGCACAGAGGGCGACTCGGTACTCGAATCTTTTCACCATCCTCAACACGAGATCTATCGTCAGACCGGTTCCCAGCAGTAGAACGGCTGCGACAATAAAATCGAGCCCCGACCAGGGTGCTCTCGCTATCAACGGAATGAGCAGTAAAATCGCTACCGCGACGACAATGCCAACGAGTCTTTTATTCTGCATAACGAATTGCATAATGATATTGATCTCTCTTGGGCGACGGTCCCGAGGCCGCACTTACATCGCCGAAAAGTACTTTGCACTATAAAGTCGATAGAGTCAAATCGGAATATTTGGAGGGAGCTCGGGTATTTTGAGGTTGTTAATAAAAATAGAGAAAGAAAAGCGGCTGCCGATAAGGACAACCGCCTTTCTGTTCGAATTCAATGGTCGGGGCGAGAGGATTCGAACCTCCGACCTCACGGTCCCGAACCGTGCGCTCTACCAGGCTGAGCCACGCCCCGACAAGGATTAGAGTCTAGGTTACCGGGCACGTATTAGTCAAACAG
>JBDTMK010000334.1:0-3672 GCA_039934315.1 Pyrinomonadaceae bacterium
ATCGCCGACAAATCTGTTTTGGAATGTATAGCCATCGGGTTTTGGTAATTCGCGGTAACGGTAATTCGGAGCCTCCTGGCTGCCGTCCGAGAAACTGTCGATCGGCGCCCTGAACAGCGCGACGTCCCCGGCTGAAAATTCCGATCCCCACATTTGCTCGCCGTTCCCGTCCGTTCGAACAAGTACGTTCAGATGCTTGTCGTCGCTTTCCAGAAAGGAGAATTGATCCACCGGACTGCCAGTGACACCCAAGGCGCTCGGGGCCGACGCATCGAGCGGCATTTTGTACAGCATCGAATTCGCCTTCGATCGAGCCTCACCGTAATTCCACTCGGTCGTCCATACGTAGACCGACGTTGGCGAAACGTAGAAGACGCGGCCGGGTGCGCCCAGAACAGCACTCGCCGAGCATGCAAAACCGCCATCAGCGAGATCGCAAACTGTGATCGTGTGAAGCGCGAGACCGCCAGCTGCCTCCGCCGGTCTTGCCGCTCGATAAACTCGCGTCGCCTCGACGATGGGTTTAAATTCGTCGGGCTTCGCGCCTTTATGCCAGCGGCGGATGGCGGGGAACTGATCGGCCGGCTCACCACTGAGTCCGAGATATTGCGGCGTATAGAAGATGAGCTTGCTGCCGATCAATCTACTCGCATAATTGCGCGATGAATAATAATCGTTCGAGCGAAGGTGATAGGTCGATCGATATTTGAGGGAGCCTTCGGCGGCAATATCGAAGAGATTGATCTCGGTCCCGCCCCGGCCATAGCTGTATCCGATCACCACGACCGTATCGCCTGAAACAAGCATCTCGTCGTACCAATCACTACTCGGATCGACGCCGGGTGCGAAAGCGTCGATCGACGCCACTGGTTTCAGCGAATCATCTCCGACGCGCACCGTGAACAGCCGACCGCGTCTGAGGATCACTAGGTGGTCGCCATGCACTTTTACAATCCCGCCTTCATCGACGCCGGCGTGCTGACTATTTGTTATGGATTCCTCGTCCTTTTGGGCGCTGACGCCGTCGGTCAAAAGCGAAGCACTCGGGCTCGCATTCGCCGATATCGATTTCGCCTTCGCATCGCGTCGCCCCTCCTGGCGTTTTTGTTTCTCCGCCAGCGCCTTAAAAAAGTCCTTCAATTCCTGCTCTGATCTAAAGGCGGTCATTGTCTTGGCCGGCTTTGTTGCGCCGAGCACAGCTTCAGCAGGTAAGTTAGGTCCGGCGGACATGGTAGTCGAGTAGATGATTGCCGCCACGGCAGTTGTTAGCAGGACGATGGATGTAAATAGAGTTTTCTTCATTGAGTTCAGCCCCATTCGAATGATTTCGGTACCCCTGGTCTAATTCCGAACGAATTGCAGGAGTGGAACTTGCACTTGGTGCGACCAATTTTTAGACGGCCTCTTCCTTTTGGTGCGAGATGTTGGGGCTAAAAGTTCGAGGTTTCGAGAGTGAATCGCGAAGGCGTCAGGTCCTTGCCAACATTGTCGGATGCTGATTGACTCTCCATTCAGGTAAGCGTATAACTCACCTCATCTTCCCATAAATTCATTTCTCCTAGGCAACGAGTACTCCATCTGCCAAACGGATGCGGCAGTGGTTTGTTTTCCTCACACCATATGCATCCTTTCTTTGAGAGGAGACGAAAGATGAAAAATACGATCATGATATTTGCGCTTCTGCTGGCAGCAACATTATCTGCGGCGGCAGCGTGCAGCGATTCGGACAGGAAGGCTCTCGAAGCCTTCGATCACGCATGGGGCAAAGCCGGACAAGACGGCGATAAAGCGACCCTCATGGCAATCTACGCTGATGACTATGTCAGCCTGCCGGGTATGGAGGGGAAGGCAGCGACAATCGATAGTACAATGGCGACTTTTGATCGGAATAAGGCTAACGCGGCCGGTGCCAACAAGACTACGTACGACCATTACATGATTTCTTGCACGCCGGTCTCGGCGACGATCACACACCGAAACACGGTTTGGACGCCCGTCGGCGAAGGCGGCGGTGCTGAGACGTTTTACACGCGTAGTATTCACTTTCTCGAGAAGAGGGGCGGGAAGTGGCAGGTCGTGAGTAATGCCGGAAGCGGACTAGATGATTACGATGTTCTTTGGTACCTCGAACAGGACTGGAATGATGCGGTTCTGAAGAAGGACCGAGGATGGTTTGAGAAGAATTATGCGAAGGACTTTACGAGCATCAGTAGTATGAGCGGAAAAGTCATGACCCGGGCCGAGGATATAACGGACACCGTCGACGATAAAGGAACGATGGAACTCGTCGAGACGACCGGAATGAATATTCGAATGGACGGAAACTACGCCGTTATCACGGGAACATTCCGGACGAAAGGAAAAGACGATAAAGGCGTCGCATTCGATCGCAAGATCCGCTACACGGACACCTGGATCAAGCGTGACGGACACTGGCAGGCGTGGTCGTCGCAGGGAACTCCGATCGCCGAAACTTCTCAAATGGCGAAAAACTAGTTTAGTAGAGAATGTGTTTGCGAGGCCTCCGGTTCAACCGGCGGCCTCTTACCTTTTAGCCTGAAAGCCGCAACCCGGCACATCGAACGCCGAAAAACACGCGCTCATAGCTCTCGTGAGGGATGAGAGTCTGCGTTCCTTCAAAGAACTTCTCAAAGACCTGCCAGCAGAAAAGCTCGCCGATTTTCACGCGATGATCGAGGAGCTCTGAAAAAGATAATCTTCTGAAATACTAGACCACACCGGCTCCGTGACACTTCTTGAACTTCTTGCCTGAGCCGCAATAGCACGGTTCGTTAGGTTTGACCTTCGGCTGATCGCGCTTGAACGGCGTATGCCTGAGCTCTTCAGTGTCTCCCGCCGCATTAGCCGTCGCCATTGCGCCGGTGAATGCCATTCCGGCCGCCTGCCTGCGAGCCCTCTGCATCTCAAGCCGCTCAAGGCGATCACGTTCGGCCTGTTCGTCGTGCGAGACGATCTCAAGATGGAACAGCGCCTTTGCCGTATTCGTGTCGATGCGATCCAGCATGTCCTGGAACATGTCGAACGACTGCTTCTTGTACTCGACCAGCGGGTCTTTCTGACCGTAGCCGACGAGACCGATACCCTGCTTTACCTGGTCGATCGACAGCAGGTGATCTTTCCACTGCGAGTCGATGATATTAAGCATAATGTATCGCTCATACGCGCGAAGTGATTCCTCGCCCGCGATCTTTTCTTTCGCAGCGTAGTTCCCCGAAGCCTTTTTCCAGATCTTCTCCTCGACCGCGTCGGCATTGTCGATCTTGAAATTTACGTCCGCATCCTTTGCCGGATCGAGAGCATAGATACTTTCGATCTCGGCCGCGTAAGTATCCACATCCCATTGATCAGGAGTGACCTGTGTATTCAAAAAGCTCAACGTAAGGTCGTGGAGCAGATCCTTCGCGACGCCACTCTCACCAAGTAAATATTCGCGATGCTCGGGCTCGAACATCAACTGGCGACGCAGTCCGTAGATGGTCTCGCGCTGTTTGTTCATCACGTCGTCGTATTTGAGAACGTGTTTGCGCGTTTCGAAGTTGCGGGCCTCGACGGCCTTTTGGGCACGCTCGATCTGTTTCGAAACCGTCTTCGATTCTATCGCGACGCCCTTTTCCATTCCGAGCCATTCCATCATCGAGCGAACTTTGTCGC
>JBDTMK010000335.1:0-3631 GCA_039934315.1 Pyrinomonadaceae bacterium
TGACATCACGTATTTCCCTGTGCTATCCTTTTTTTGAGCATTCTGCTCAACCAAGTCCTGCTTTTTCACCTTTTCACCTTTTCACCTTTTCACTTTTCACTTTTCACTTTTTCCCCCTCTTCTTTCCATGGAACAGCTTAATCAGTATCTGAAAACTCTTTTGTCTTCTGCCGGTTACGAGTTGCATCTCGAGCCGAACAAGAATCCGTACATGGTAGCGGCCGATGGTCAATCCGATGTTGCGAATACGCCGCTGCTCGGCACGCAGATCAGCATGATGGTCTTTCCGCTGATACCGCCCGACGTCAAAGAGGACTTGCCGAACTTGCCCACTATCCAGTTCGTGCATCCGCACAACCTCGGGAGATTCAGTTTCACGCTCCAAAAATCGCCGGCCGGCTTTAACGTCACGGTTCGGCCTCTGCTCGGCAACGAAATTCCCAGTACTCTGGAGACACCCGTGGCACCGGATATTATTTCGTTGCCGGTGTCGCCGAACACTCATATCGCGGACGACAACGTTTTCACTGTCGAGAGCTCTTCAGTAGGACGTCAGCTCAACGTCACGCCTCCGCTAAACGTACCGGTGGTTCCCGATCTTCTCGTCGAGGACCGCGCCTCGATGCCGAAGATCGAGGTCAATGGTGGCCCGACGATCGAAGTCATTTCGGCAAACGATCCGCAGTTTCAAACTGTTTTCTCGGACTCGTCGGATTATGAGCCTCCCGGCAGGTGGCAGGATTTCGAAGTTCAGCCTGACACCGGAGCATCGCCTTTCGAGAAGCAGAATGAGCATGAAAGCGCCGCTCCGCAGCAGCCGCGGATCCGGACGACGGTTCCGTCTGACATTATCCTTCCCCCGATGGATCGCCGCACGACGGATCGCCGGAAACGAAATTTTATAATGACCGCCCGGATGGACGGACTCTTCAACAGGATGGCCGAGGTCGGAGCATCCGACTTACATTTGGCAGTCAGCGTTCCGCCGATGGTCCGGAGGGACGGGAAGATGCAGCCCCTAGAATGCAATGAAACCGAACTGACGGCGGAAGTGATGGACGAGCTGCTCCACTCGATAATGCCCGACCGGAACCGGGACGAGTTCCAAAAACGCAGTGATACCGACTTTGCTTACGAGATTCCAGGTCTTGCCCGATTCCGCTGCAACGTATTTATGGATCGCAAAGGAATGGGAGCGGTGTTCCGCATCATCCCGTCCAAGATCCTGACAGCAGAAGAGCTCGGCCTCTCAAAAGCGATAATGGATCTTTGCTCGCTGTCTAAGGGCCTGGTCGTCGTCACCGGTCCGACGGGCTCGGGAAAATCCACGACACTCTGTGCGATGGTTGATTCGATCAACAAGTCGCGCGAGGACCACATCATCACGATCGAAGATCCGATCGAGTTCGTGCACGACAATCACAAATGTCTCGTCAACCAGCGTGAGGTTCACAGCCATACCGATAGTTTTAAGGATGCGTTGCGAGCCGCTCTTCGTGAAGACCCGGACATCGTCCTCGTTGGCGAAATGCGCGATCTCGAAACGATATCCATCGCGATCGAGACCGCTGAAACGGGACATCTCGTATTCGGCACGCTGCACACTACAACCGCGCCTTCCACCGTAGATCGAATCATCGACCAGTTCCCTGCCGACCGTCAGCAGCAGATCCGTGTAATGCTTTCAGAATCCTTAAAAGGCGTGATCGCACAGACACTCCTTCCGAAAAAGGGTGGCGGGCGTATCGCTGCTCTGGAAGTTTTGATCATCACGCCCGCGATCAGCAATCTCATCCGCGAAGGTAAGACATTCCAGATCCCGTCGGCGATGCAGACTGGCAAGAACCACGGAATGGTAATGCTGAACGATTCATTGTTCGAATTGGTTAAGAAAGGTCTCGTGGAACCCCGCGACGCTTACATCAAGGCAGTCGATAAGACAAACTTTGAAACGATGCTCACGCGCAACGGAATGAAGATCTAAGACTATAAAAGGCAAAAGTGGTAAGTTCGGGATGAGCTGACAACTCCGTTCGAACTTACCACTTTCCGTTTACAGTTTGTGCCTTACCGCTCATTGCCTACTGAACCTCATACGGCTTCAGCTGCTCATCGATCTTCGACTTGTCGCCGACAACAACCATCGTCATCCGATCGACATTCAAATATTTCTTCGCCATGTCCTGAACGTCCTTCGCCGTTACGGCGGTGAGTGTCTGAACATACGTGTCGAGAAAGTTCTTGTCGAGCTCGTTATAATTTATCTGTTCGAGCTGACCTATCACGCCGGCGCGAGATGAGTTCTGCAGAACGTAAATTCCGACGAGATAATTTTTGATGCCTTGGATCTCGGCTTCAGTAGGCGGCTCTTTCTGAAGTCGGTCGATCTCGTACAGAATTTCCTTCACCGAATCACCGGTGTGCTCAGTCGTCACGTCCGCGTTCTCGATCCAGTATCCGGTCTTATACCGATTAAAGATGAAGCTGTTCGGCGAGTACGTATAGCCCTTGTTCTCGCGAATGTTGGACGTGATCCGCGAACCGAACGAGCCACCGAGGATCGAGTCCATCACCATGAACTTAATGAAGTCGGGATCCGACTGCGAGATCGCGGGCATGCCCATATAGATCGTCGATTGCGGAGCTCCGGGCCGGTCGATCGTTGTCAGTGAGCGGCGGCCGATGAGCGTCGGGACGTTACGGATCGCATCGGGACCTTTCGTCCAACCACCAAAGACCTTTTCGATCGTGGTCTTAACTTTCGCCGCATCGAATTGGCCGACAACATAAAGATGAGTCCGTGCTGCACCGTACTGGCTGTTGTAGTAGCCGCGAACGTCGTCGAGTTTATAGTTCTGAACCATCGACTCCGTGGCCATCACAGACGAGTACGGATGACCGCTGAATGTGATCTCGCGGAATTTTTCCCACGCCTGAGTTCCGGCCTGTGCCTTCGCAACTGTAAGCTCACGAAGTTTATTTGCGCGGGCCTTCTCCAGATCCGGCGCTGCAAACTTTGGGTTCATCAGCACATCGGCTATCAGTTCAACAAAGCGCGAATCGAATTCGCTCAACACCTCGCCGCCGATCGTCGTCTTGTCGCTGCTCGCGGTAGTGAAAATACTCCCGCCCATTTCAGCCGTCTCTCGTGCGATCTGCTCTGCAGATCGTTTCGCAGTTCCTTCTTTTAGCAGGGTCGCGACAATATCCGAGATCCATCGCTGTTCCACTTTTTCGTTGAGCGTACCGGTGCGAACGATCGCCTGCATAGCAACCTTGGGCACCCCGCCATATTGCACGAGCGTGATCTTCATCCCGTTCGAAAGCGTGTATGTATCTTGTTTCGGAAACACGAACGCCTTCGGCTGCCCGCCCACCGGCGGAGTTTCTTTTTGCGCGAATGCGCCCAATGTAATGAGGGCGATGATCATCGCAGAGACGCTGAGACGCAAAGCTTTCAATACATATGCTGTTTTCATATTGGTTGGGGTTACCCGGTCACTACCGCTCCCGGTTCTGACTCGTGCACTATTCATTCGCCCCTCCTTCCGCGGCTGCTGATTTCTCGACATTGAGAATCACCACCGTGCGGTTCGTCTTTCGGAGATATTCTTTCGCGGTCTTCTGGATC
>JBDTMK010000336.1:0-3591 GCA_039934315.1 Pyrinomonadaceae bacterium
CCAGTCTCAATTCCAGTCCTATGCGCGTAGCCGTAATTTCTGCCGAGGCAGTTCCATATTCCAAGACCGGCGGTCTTGGCGACGTTGCCGGCGCGTTGCCGAAGGCATTGAAAGCGGTTGGTGTCGATTCGGTACTCATTACGCCGTGCTATCTGCAGACCAAAGGCGAGTATATTTGGAACACTGCCGTCGATGATCTAAACGTCGATTGGCGAGGGCTCACCTATCCGGCAAAAGCTTTCTATAGTGAAGCCAGTGGCTCGCCCACATTTCTGATCGACGCGCCGTCATATTTTCATCGCGATTCCATTTACGGCTACACAGAAGATTACGAGCGCTTCGCCTTTTTCAACCATGCCGCCCTCGCTCTTCTGAAACGAATCGGGGATGCTCCTGATATTGTTCATCTGAACGATTGGCATTGCGGCTTCGCGGCTGTCGAGATCGCCGCCGCGAGGCGATGGGATTCCTATTGGCGAAACTCGCGCACCGTATTCTCGATCCATAACATGGCGTACCAGGGCGGATTCGGAATGAACGAGCTCTGGAAGCTGGGATTCAGCTCAGATCTCGCGCGCAATGCGTTTTCATTCGACGGTTATGCTTCGGCCATGAAAGCCGGCTTAGAATCCTCCGACACACTCTCAACCGTTTCTCGACGCTACGCACAAGAGGTCCAGACCGCTGAAAACGGGTATGGGCTCGAGTGGCTGACACGGCAGCGGGCGAACAGATTGATCGGAATTACGAACGGTGTCGATTATGAAGTCTGGAACCCCGCTACCGACATGGAGATTCCGGCGCACTTCAACCTCGACGATCTATCTGGCAAACGTGAATGCAAGCGAGCCTTGCTCGAAGAGTTCTCTCTTCCGGTAAATGTGGATCGGCCGATACTTGCAAACATTACCCGTCTCACGGCTCAGAAGGGAATCGATCTAATGATGCAGATCGCCGGTGATGTGCTGGAAACCGGAGCGTACATCATCTCACTTGGCTCCGGTGAAAAGCGATACGAAGACTTCTGGCAGTCGCTGCGCAATTATGCTCCGCAGCAGGTTGGTATCTATCGCGGCTATAGTGAGCCGCTCGCGCACAAGATCGAAGCAGGAGCCGACATGTTCATGATGCCGTCGAAATTTGAGCCCTGCGGATTGAATCAGATGTACTCGTTGCGCTACGGCACTGTTCCCATCGTTCGCGCGGTTGGAGGACTTGACGACACTGTGCAGAATTTCGACGCCGTAAACGGTACCGGCAACGGTTTCAAATTCGGGCCGTACAGCGCCGATAAGTTTTTGGAAAGGATTTACGAGGCGTTATTTGACTATGCCGATCCGCAAACCTGGCGAAAGATCCAGAGGAACGGGATGGCAGTCGATAATTCGTGGGAGAATGCGGCGCGGAAATACGTTGAGCTATACGATTGGACGCGGAGCCGCAATTGATAGTTGATAATTGATAGTTGATAATTGTGGCGTTCGAGGAGTTCTAACTAATACCTGTGAAGTATTGTTGTGAGCGAACCCCGACAAAATGTCTTGAAAGACAGATCTCACGCTTCTGCACTTCGAAGCTTAAATCTCTATAAACATCTTGCCAAAGGCGGGAGAGTCCGTTGCTAATTTTTATTATCAACTGTCAACTATCAATTACTAACCATGATCATAGTTATCATCGGAGCCCAGTGGGGTGACGAAGGAAAAGGAAAGGTTGTCGATCTGCTCGCGGATCGTTTTGATGTAGTGGCTCGCTATCAGGGCGGACACAACGCGGGGCACAGTGTTTACGTTGGTGAAAAGGCCTTCGTACTGCGGCTGCTACCGTCGGGCATCATCCATGAAGAATCGACCTGCGTTCTGGGCAACGGAATGGTTATCGATCCTAAAGCGTTCTTTGAAGAGATCGATCAGATGACGGCGCAGGGAATATCGATCACTCCCGAACGCTTGAAGGTTTCGTCGCGCGCGCATTTGATAATGCCTTATCACCGAGCCCTCGATCACACGTCTGAAGAGCGGCTGGGGAACGAAAAGATCGGAACGACTCTGCGCGGTATTGGCCCCGCATATGAGGACAAGGTCGGCCGTCGCGGGATTCGCGTTTCAGATTCAATGTCGCCCGAGCTGCTGAAACTCCGCATCGAGCGAAATCTGGAAGAAGCGAACCGCATCATCGTACTGTTCGGGCAGCAACCTCTGCGGGCTGATGAGATCTACGATGAGGTCGCACCACTTGTCGAACGACTTCGCCCCTTCGTCTGCGAGACTTCGCATTTCCTCGCCGAGGCGCGAAGACAGAAAAAACGAATTCTGTTAGAAGGCGCGCAAGCGACGCTGCTCGATGTTGATCACGGAACTTATCCGTACGTCACTTCGTCAAATCCTACTGCCGGCGGTGCGTCTGTCGGCGCAGGAATTCCGCCGCACCACATCACGGGAGTCTTGGGGATCGTTCGCACTTACGCGACACGCGTGGGCGAGGGCCCGTTTCCGACAGAGATGCTGGACGAAGAGGAAGACATGGCGAATCTCATTCGTCAGCGCGGAAATGAATATGGCTCGGTAACAAAACGTCCGCGTCGCTGCGGATGGTTCGACGCGGTTGCGACGAGATATGCCGCGGAGTTAAACGGTTTCGATTCGATCGCGCTTACTAAGCTCGATGTGCTTGACGCGTTGGAAGAGATCAAGGTCTGTGTGGCGTACGAGATCGACGGAAAGCGTGTGGATACTTTTCCGGCCGTGTCGCACGATCTTCGGATGATCAAGCCTGTTTATGAGACTTTAGCGGGCTGGCAAAGCGATACGGTTGGGATGACGGAGTTCGCGAAGTTACCTGATAAGGCGCGCGAGTATGTTGAATTTCTTTCCGCCCAGATCGGCGTCGAGATCGGTTTGATCTCGACCGGACCCGAACGGGATCAAACCGTTATCCTGAAAGACTCAGTGATGGAGAGCTGGTTCAAGAGTTGACCGAAGATACTGTTCAAATCGTAGAATTCGATCCGGTGTACGCGAAAGACTTTGCGGATCTCAACTACCAGTGGATCGCGGAGGCGTACGGGATAGAGCCGCACGATCACGAGATCCTGGATCATCCATATGAAGCGGTCGTCGCTCCTGGCGGTCAGGTTTTCTTTGCCCTGGTTGATTCTGCCGTAGCCGGTACGGTCGCAATGATCCCTTACGACGAGGACGCTTTTGAATTGACGAAGATGGCCGTCGATCCCGCATTCCGGGGTCGCGGTATCGGCGACAGATTGATGAAGGCCTGCATAGAGTTTGTACGATCCAGATATCGAAAACGGATCATCCTCGAGTCGAATACGAAGCAGGCAGCAGCTGTAAAGCTCTATAGAAAATTCGGATTCAAAGAAACGCCCCTTGATCCGAATTCCCAGTACGTCCGCGCGAACATCCGGATGGAGTTAATTGTTTTGTGACAAATGGCGAACTTGCCATCGCCTGATTCAGATTGTAAAATCTTGCATTCGGTTGGAGAGCCTTCCAAATTTCCCAGGCACTTGCAACCATGTGGTCCGATAGCTCAGTCGGTAGAGCAAATGGCTTTTAACCATTGGGTCCCAGG
>JBDTMK010000337.1:0-3547 GCA_039934315.1 Pyrinomonadaceae bacterium
CCCCAACTGGCGGCTTGAAGATCGCCGTTCATGCTACGGCGGATGTACCAGGTTGAATTCGAGGACCGGTAGATTGCGGCATCCTGTTTTCCATCCCCATCGAAGTCGCCGCGGACATTCTCGTCACCCGTAGTTCCCCACGGAAGGTAGGTCACATTTCCGGCTGGATTGTTGAGTGATCCGCGATAGTAGAAATACCCTTGCGGACCGTCGCGGTAAACAGCGGCGTCGGCCTTGCCGTCGCCGTCCCAATCGCCGACGGCGTTTGAGTGGTCCCCGGCCTGTCCAAAGGCTTCGAACCTGAACGCGCTTGAGTTGGATTGCAGTATGTAGAACCCGGTTTCGTTCGCCGCGGATTGCCGCCAGACCGCGTAATCAGACCGGCCGTCACCGTCGAAATCCGCGACCCTTGGCTGGTCGGTTTCGATACCCCATTCGATGCCGGTCGACCCTCCGTCCGAGCTTCTTTGCACGTGAAAATCCGGAACGCCTAAAGAACTGCTCGGACGCCAGATGGCAAAGTCGGCTTTCCTGTCGCCGTCGAAGTCGTACCGAGTCGGACCGGTTGCTATTACGTCGCCCAGCACTCGCGCCACCGCGAACAGGTTTGCGGAAACTCCAGCCATAACAAACCGGCCGCTCGAGTCCATCGCCATGCCGTAGCTGCCCTCGGCAGTCGAGCCAAGGTCGATCGTCTGTTTTCCATCGCTGCTGAACGTACCGTCCAGCACACCTGCACTTGTGTATCTCGCGATGGCGAAATTAGAGTCGATGCCGCCGGATGTTCCCCCGACGACGATCTTGCCATCAGCCTGGAGGATGCCGGAGGTAACTCCGTCGGTTCCCAGGAAAGGTGTGCTGATCCGGCCATTGGTTCCAAAAGAAAGGTCCAGTGAGCCGTCAGCGTTATAACGGGTGACGTTGAAATCTTCGCTGACGGTTCCGATCGCAAGGATCTTTCCATCGGGTTGGATTCGGAGTTCTTCGATAGCGCCTAAGCCCGCGGTTGTCACCCGTCCGTCTGTATCAAAGGTCGTGTCGAGCGAGCCGTTCGAGTTCAGCCGCGCGAGACCGTATATACACGAGCCGGATGCTCGACACCCGCCGACGATGATCTTCCCGTCTGGCTGGAGTGCGATCGCCCGCGAGTCATGATCAGTTCCACTGAAGGTATCGTACGTAATAGCGTTTGTTCCCTGGCCCGCGATACCGTTGCCGAAGGTCGTGTCGGTTGAACCGTCGGCGTTGAAGCGGTGCTGCCGCGATTGGCCGTCGGCCACGCCCGATGTCTGTCCGCCGGCGACGATGATCTTCCCGTCCGACTGCACGGCCATTGATGTCACCTGCTCCATCAGTACCTGGCTCCAGCCGTCGCCGCCGCCAAAGGTAGTATCGACTGATCCGTTCGTGTTGTACCGGATCAAGAACCCGAGGATCACCGACACGCTAAATTGATACCGGCCTGCGACCAATATCTTTCCATCGTCGAGTACCGAGATCGCCGTGGCGAAGTCGTTCAGCGTGCCGATCGGGGTCGTGACTTTGCCGTCTCCATCGAACGTTGTGTCGAGTGATCCGTTCGGGTTAATGCGAACCAGGCAAACGTCGCTGTTTGCAGCGATGCAATCGCCCGCGACAACGATCTTGCCATCGGCCTGAATCGCTACGGCACGCCCACCGTCATTTCCGGCGGCGATATCGACCGTAACCTTGCCAGTGCTGTTGAATGTGGTGTCGAGGTCGCCGGGCAGGGCGGAGACGTATTGGGTACCGCAGATCAGAATCGTTACTGACATTGCCGCGAACCTGAGTGATTTAAGTAGTGTGGACATGCTCTCCTCCGAAAATTTTTTGGTCTTGTTAACGCATGCGTGGATATCGAACGAACTCGGACAAGAAACTTCCGAGATCTCGAATTTTCTTCCCGCGCAGTCGCCCGGCAGACTCAGGATTGTCGAAGGCAAGGTACGTAGCGTTTCAAAGCGAGTCCCGCCTCAGGGTTTAACCTTCGGCATAAATAGGCTACGATTCCGGCGACGAACCAAATCTTCACATCTCACATACTTTTTTATGAACGATGATCAGAGGTCTGAGATTACTCGGATTCTGCACGATTGGAATGACGGTAAAGAGGATGCCAAGGAGCTGCTCCTAACGTTTGTTTATGACGAGCTGAAGCGTCAGGCCCGACGCCTGATGTCTCGTGAGCGGGCCGATCACACACTCCAGCCGACGGCGCTTGTGCACGAGGCTTTTGTAAGGCTAATCGAGCATGCCGGAGTCGAATGGAAAAACCGCAGTCACTTTTACGGAATAATGTCCCGCCTCATGCGCCAGATCCTGATCGACCACGCTCGCAAGCACGCCACCGATAAACGCGGAAACAAACCGATCCATTTCTCGATCGACGATGTAGATATACCGATCGAGGAGCGTGCGCATTCGATTCTCATGCTAAGCGAGGCCCTCGACAGGCTTGAGCAAATTGACGATCAGCAGGCCTCGATCGTCGAGATGCGCTTCTTCGGCGGTTTGAACAATGCCGAGATCGGCGACGCCCTGACCATTTCAGAGAGGACGGTCGGCCGCGAATGGCAGGCCGCGAGAATGTGGCTGTTCAGAGAAATGAGCCGATCGTGACATCGCATCTCCATCTATTCCGGTAAATAAAAATTGGCAGACTTTCCCGGGCGAACACGCCTATATCGTTGAGACCTTTGAGTACGAATCAATATGGATCCTGAAACGTGGAAAAAAGCGAAGGACATTCTTCTCGAGGTCCTCGAGCTCGATCCGTCGGATCGAGCGGATTTCCTGGGCGCTCTTGACGGTGAAGTTCGCGGCGAAGTGGAATCGCTACTCGCGTTCGAAAATGCCTCGGCTGAATCGATGAATCTTTCGGCCGCGGATTTTAGCCGGGATTTCTTTGGCAACGGAGCGAGTGCTTTGCTCGGGCAGCGAATAGACGCGTATAGGATCGTTCGTGAGTTGGGCTACGGCGGGATGGGAGCGGTATATCTCGCTGAGCGAGCCGACGGAAAATTTGAACAGAGAGTTGCTCTCAAGCTCCTAAAGCGAGAGATGAACACCGCAGCGCTTCGCCGGCGTTTCCAGCAGGAACGAGAGATCCTTGCATCGCTCGAACATCCGAACATTGCAAGACTGCTCGACGCGGGAACGACAGATGACGGCGTCCCTTTTATCGCTATGGAATTTGTCGAGGGACTTGCTCTCGACGATTACTGCGACAAGAACGAACTTGACCTCGCGGGTCGGCTGGATCTCTTTCGCCGCGTCTGTTCCGCGGTCAGCTTTGCGCACAGAAACCTCGTCGTGCACCGCGATCTTAAACCGTCAAACATTGTGGTTGACGAAGAGGGAGCGCCAAAGCTTCTTGACTTCGGGATATCGAAGATCTTGTCGGCGGGGCTCGAGTCGGAACCCTCCGCGACCGTTACCCGGCTTGGAGTGATGACGCCCGGATACGCTTCGCCGGAGCAGCTTCAGAGTCAGAGCGTGAGCACCTCGACCGACGTCTACATCATCG
>JBDTMK010000338.1:0-3538 GCA_039934315.1 Pyrinomonadaceae bacterium
TGGTGGGTGCCGGTGCGTCGTTGGCTCAAACTCCGACGCCGACGCCGACCCCAGCCCCGCTCCCTGCGGGCAAGCCTCCGATAATTATCATTCCTGGCCTCACCGGCTCGAGCCTCGTAAACACCAAAACGGGCGAAGAGGTCTGGTTTAGGGCGAAGCGATCTAAGGATGACGACATACGTCTACCGATATCGCCTAATCTTTCACGAAACCGCGACAGCCTCACCGTCACCGATATAATTCGTAAAATTGAATTCTTCAAGGTACTGCCGGAGATCGAAATTTATGAGCGCTTGATCAACGCACTGGAGACTCGCGGCGGCTACCGTGAGGCGAAATGGAACACGGCCACGAGAAAAGATTCGCAGGATACGTTTTTCGTTTTCGCATACGACTGGCGGCTGGATAATGTCGAGAATGCTCAGCTTCTGATTCGCAAGATTGAAACCCTGAAGCGCAGGCTCGGACAGCCAAACCTCAAGTTCAACGTGGTCGCGCATTCTATGGGCGGCCTGCTCGCGCGTTACGCGGCGATGTACGGAGCTGCTGACTTGCCGGCGGGAGTACCGCAGCCGACCTGGGCGGGAGCCAAACATTTCGACAAAGTCTTTCTTCTCGGAACGCCGAACGAGGGCTCTGTCTCGGCACTCGATGCGTTGCTCAACGGATTCTCATATATCGGCGGCGGCCTAAACCTCCCTTTTATTCAGGACATCAGTCGGTTTGACGCTTTTACGATTCCGGCCATTTACCAACTACTGCCGCACGACGGTGCTTTGCTGTCTTACGACGAGAATTTAAAACCTGTCACCATCGATCTTTACAACCCGGCGGAGTGGGAAAAATACGGCTGGGGAATCTGGCAGGATGCATCCTTTGCGAAAAAGTTCAACGCTTCGGAACAAAGGAATGCACGGCCATTTTTTAGTGCCGTGCTCGCTCGGGCAAAACGGTTTCAGGCCGCGCTCGATGCAAGCTCGAGCGCAAAGACATCGGTGTCGTTTTATTTGTTTGGCGGTGACTGCAAGCCGACACCGGCAGGTATGTTGTTGTACCGCGATGAGAAAAAGAATCGCTGGGAGACGCGCTTTAAGGCGAATGGCTTTACCCGTGCGAACGGTGAGAAGGTCAAGGACTCGGAGATCGAGCCCCTTCTCCTTAGCGTCGGGGACAGCGTCGTGACAAAAAGTTCACTCATCGGCGGGACTAGAAAAAACGGTTCGAAAGCTTCCTTCCCCATCGCTGCTGAGCTATTTCAGTGCGTTGGGCACAACAAGCTTGTGACAAGCTCGGAGGTTCAGGATAAATTGTTCGCATTCCTGACTACGGCTCCAGCGCTTCCCCAAGCATCGGGTATAAAATGATAAAGAATCTGTTAAGCGATGATGAGCCGGCCCCGGCCGCTAAACCGAAATCAACGTCGGCGTCACCGTCAAACAACAGTGTTCTGAGTTTGTTCGATACGGGCGACGAGGACGATAAGGAAGATTTTGTTATCTCAGAGGCACAGCCTGAATCGATGGCGGAGACCGTTCGTCAGAGCGGTCTCGCTTATTCGGCCGGGATCGCGCTCTTCGCGGCAGTTGTGTTCATGATGATCCTGGGCTGGGGCGCCGACGTCCTGATGGGCACATCGCCGTGGGGGATCGTCAGTGGGATCGTCCTCGGTTCGGTCATCGGATTCATCCAGTTTTTTCGCCTTACCACGCAGATCTTCAAGAAATAACACCTCGCCTTTTGAACTTTCAAGCCGTCCTTTGTAAAATTTAAGGTTCGCAATGAGCGAGGATATTGAACCTACGGCCAAAGCGGCGGAAATTGTCCGACCGCCGTCTCACGGGAGGATCTTGTGGATCATGGCCCTGCTCGGCATCGCGGGTGGAATTGCGGGATTCGGTTTTATATCTTTCGGCTTCGGCTTGGGAATTATTGTCGGAACTGTCCTCGCCTTCGTAAATTATTATTGGCTCAAAAGTTCTTTGCGAAAGATATTTAGTGCGGCCGAGATCGGCGAAAAGCCGAAGATGCTTGCCGGAAAATATTTCATCCGGTACATCATTTTGGGAATAGTCATTGCAGTGATTTATATAACCGGCGTGCTGCCGATCGTTGCTGTGGTTCTCGGTCTGGCCGGCTTCGGATTCGCGGTGGTTGTTGAAGGGATGATAAGAATGGTTTCGGGCCTCTAGAACAGTTGGCCGTTCAAACTGCGAGGGCCTTTCCTCGTCGAACTTGGAAGGAAATTTAAGATGCTTTTATTTGCAGCAGAAGGCGCTCATCACGTTCCGCTGATCGTCGACTTTATTAATCATTACTTAGGCAAGCCGGTTCACGAGTTTCAAGTGCATTACACACAACCGATGTGGGATCAACTCGTTTTCCGTCACTTCAATACTACGGCGGAAAATGTTTTCGGCCCGTATACCCTCGAGAACGCGATTCCCTGGTACACGATCATGTTTGTTATCGCGTGCCTGTTGACGGTCTTCGTTGTGAGCTTACTCAAGGGCAAGCTTTCGGAGGACGATCCGAAACACGGACAGCTTACTCTTGAAGCGGGCTATCTCGCGATCAAAGACATGATCACGAGTATCGTCGGTCCTCACGGGTACAGGCACCTTCCCATCGTCGCGACATTCGGCATTTTGATCCTCATCTCGAACCTAATGGGACAGTTTCCGATGTTCATGTCGCCGACGGCATCCGTGAACGTTACCTTCGCTCTCGGCATTTCGTCGTTCATTTATTACAACTACGTCGGCATCAGCGAGAATGGCCTTTTGGGACATATCAGGCACTTTGCGGGACCGAAATTGCCGCTGCTGATGATCCCGATCACCGGGCTGATCTTTTTTATCGAGATCATCAGCAACTCGATCCGGCCGTTCACGCTCGGCGTACGTTTGTTCGCGAACATGTTCTCGGACGAACAGGTTTTTGTACAGATCACAAACCTTTATCCGCCGTTCACTCAGTTTATTGTGCCGCTGGCATTGACCGGACTCGGAGTGTTCGTCGCATTGGTGCAGGCGTTCGTGTTTACGCTGCTGTCGCTGATCTACATCGGCGAAGTTTCGCACGCGCCGCACGACGATCACGCACATACCGATCACGGCGAAGAGATCGCTCATGGCGGAGCGTCGGCGGCACACGCGTAGAAGATTTGTAGAACAGACTTTCCAGTCTGTTCCCTTAGATCGACAGGCTGGAAAGCCTATCGTACGAGAGGCGTTATTTGAGAACTTGCGATTTATGAAGATAGTTTGGCGAGCTCAGGTTTGCCCGACACGTGCCCGCACGCAACAGGAGCCCGGACTCTACGGAGTATAAAATCCGCGGCATACCGGAAGCGAGGCGAAATAATAACCACTAGCGAGTTTTCGAGGAACGGTTCTCCTGATAGAACGTAGATAAAAATAGAACAGGAGATAAATTATGAACAAAATGAAATACGTCTTTTACGCGACGCTTGCGTTGGCATTAATGGCGATCCCGGCGATGGCGCAAGGAGCAGCGGACAATGAATCTTCGGTCGCGG
>JBDTMK010000339.1:0-3398 GCA_039934315.1 Pyrinomonadaceae bacterium
CGCTATCATCCGTTAAGGATTCGATTTGTTTTGATGTGTTGGAGGATTCGTTTGCGGGCAATTTCCACGATGATTTCTCTATCACCTCGTCTCGCCGCCGCGGGTGCCTGATAGTGCAGGATGTCGGAAAATATTTCCTCCGTTGCCGCCTCGGCTTCAGCTGTGGAAGACGTGAACAATTTTGCGAGTTTCCAGACGAAGGGGCCGTAACGGCTCACACATTCGCTGAACGCCTGGCGATCCCGCTGCTCGATTCGTTTAATTAGATACGCGCTCTCATGTAAGCCCGGTTCAAGCGACCGCATCGGGATGATCCCCGTTTCGGCAAGACCATTTGTCATAACTACCACCTTGTTCGTCTGGTCCGTCCAAAACTACGGACGATTCGTCAAGCGGGATCGAAAGTAATCTCGGACCCGAAATCGCGGACTCGCCGAGCAACCTAAGAGAGCACTTGTTTAACCCGCCGGTCGCAATCCCTCGACGTATCCGCGGTTACGTCATGCAAGAACGAATCGATAAAACGAAACGCTTAACTACTGATTCGGCTTTGCATATGGGATGGGTTGGCCGACGAAGTATTGTGGCGCGACGAGGCGGGTGCTGAGTATCAGGTTAAACGGACGAAAGGTGAAGGGTTTTCCCTATCAGATCTGAATTAAATCTTGTGGGGATGAACGGGAAGGTTGGATTTGCCGGATCAGCCTTCCTTAAGCCAGCCTTGGAGAATCGCATAGTTGACGATCTCATTACGCCCTTTGATATCAAGCTTGCGTAACGCCGTGGCTTTCTGCGTTTCGACCGTTTTTACGCTCGTATCGAGTTGATCTGCAATCTCCTTGTTGGAATACCCGCGAGCGATTCGGCGGAGAACTTCGGCTTCCCGGTCGCTCAATTGATTTGTCTGGGGCCCGGCGGTCCGACTGCTCGTGCTCGAGGAAAGAAGGTTGAATAGGCTCCCGGTGATCGCGGGGTCAATATACTCGCCGCCCTTTGCGATTACCCGGATAGCCCGCAGCAGTTCTTCGGAGTCGCTTTGCTTCAAAACGTAGCCGGAGACACCGGCGTGGAGCAACTCTTGCAGATAGGCCTTATCGGTGTGCCGCGTGAGGGCGAGTATTTTGACAGAAGGTGCAATTCGTTTGACGGTAGCGGCTGCGACCATACCGCTTACCTCGGGCATCGAAATGTCGGTGACCAGCACATCTGGTACCAATTTCTTTGTCAGCTCGATCGCCTCATGGCCGTCGCCCGCCTCCCCGACTACTGTCATATCCGGCTCGGAGTCTACTATCATTCGAAGGCCGGCCCGTACTGTTTTATGATCGTCCGCAAGCAGAACTCGAATCTCAACCATCTCGCCTCTCCAATCGCGCGACTGATGTTGGCACATTAATGTACACGGTAGTTCCCTCGCCCTGCGCCGACTCGATCTCCAAAGTACCGCCGATCAAAGCCGCGCGTTCGCTCATTCCAGTCAGTCCCAATCCGTTGCGCGCCGCCGCATGTTCATTTACATCGAAGCCCACCCCATCGTCTTCGATGATCAGCACCGATCCGCCGTCCCGCGGCTCAAGCAACACATTCACCTTTTCCGCGTTCGCGTGCTTTTGTATATTGTTCAGGGCCTCCTGCGTGATGCGGTAGTAGTTGGTCTCGATATCGGAGTCAAGTCTCTCGACCCCGAGCCCTCGTGACCTGAACTCCGCTTCTATACCCGAGTGTGCCGACCATTGTTTTACGAACTCGTCCAACGCAGCCACAATTCCGATGTCATCGAGTACTGCGGGCCGGAACTTCCAAGCGAGAAAATCGATATCGGAATCGAGGCGACGGGCGATTTCCCGCAATTCGTCAAACTGTTGCGAAATGCGGTCGTTGCCCGCGACGGATTTTTGTCCGCCTTCAAGTTTGAGCCTCAATACGGTCATCTGCTGCCCAAGCTGGTCGTGCACGTCGCGCGCTATTCGGCTGCGCTCGACTTCCTGAGCCGTAACTAACCGGTGCAATATTCGTACTCGCTCCCGATTCGCCGTTTGCAAATCGTTGGTGCGCTCGATTACGCGGCGCTCCAACTCGGAACGTGATTGCTCGATCGCTTCCTCCGCAGCTTTTCTTTCAGATATATCTTGCACGAACGAGTGGAAGCCCGTTACTTTTCCGCTCGCCTCATCTTTCTGAGGAATGTAATTGACGTGGATGAATCGCTCACCGGTGCGGTAAGGGACGGATCGATCGTACACGACCTCATCTCCGGAAAGAGCTTTCTCGACCTCAGGCAAAATTGAATCGTACGCTGCGGCTCCCAAAACGTCCGAAAGGTGCCTTCCCACCACATCCTCGCGTGTTCGTTCGAACCATTGAGTATAAGCCCGGTTGACGAATCTGTATTTTTTGTCGGTATCGACGAAAGAGACAAGTAGAGGGATGGCGTCGGCTACTAAGCGCAGTTGCCCCTCGCTGTTGCGAAGGTCGGCTTCTGACCGCTTTTGCTCGATGGCTAGAGCCGCCGTCCGTGCTAGGATCTCAACGACCTGTTTTTCAAAGGCGTTAGGCTCCCGAATCTCTCGAAAATAAGTGCCGAACGTCCCGAGCACCGCCCCGTTTCTGGCTAAAATCGGCATGGACCATGCGGCTTTCAGACCGAGCTCCAAAGCAAGGTTCGCCAATCCTTTCCACTTCGCATCGGTCGAGATGTCAGGCGTGTAAACGACCTTACCTGAAGCGGCGGCGGAGCTGCACGTCCCTACGCCCGGGTCTACATTCAATCCGTCGATCGCGGCCAAGTAACCTTCAGGCAAACTCGGGGATGCCCCATTCCGAAGTCGTTTGTCTGCGTCCACCAAAAGAACCGATGCAACCACGGTATTGTCGCTGAGATCTTCTACAACTTTGGTGAGGTAGGTTAAAACGGCAGCCAGCTCAGCACCGGAAACGACCATCTCCAATGCCTCTTTCTGTGCGTCGAGAACCACCTGGGTTCTTCTGCGTTCCGAGACGTCTCGCACGCTGGCCTGGAACACCCCCGGTTGAATCATCCTGCCGCTGATCTCGCCCGTGAACAGCGTCCCGTCTTTCCGCCTTAGTCGCCGCTCGCTGGTGAGATTCTCGCCGGCAACGAGGGCGTCGAAACGTACGGGGTGTGCAACAAGATCCTCTGCCGGGATGAGATCCTGGACCCGTAGATTCAAAAACTCTTGGCGAGTGTACCCGATCATTTCGCTGAATCGTGCGTTCGCATCTATGAGACGACCTTCCGAATCGTACGTGTGGATCCCGTCCGAAGCGTGTTCCACGAGGAAACGGTATCGGCTCTCGCTTTCGATCAGTTCCATTTCCGACCATTTGCGTTCGGAAATGTCTTGAGACACGCCCACGATACCAATAATGGCGCCCCC
>JBDTMK010000340.1:0-3361 GCA_039934315.1 Pyrinomonadaceae bacterium
ATTCTCACCGTTGGAACAACAGCGACTGGTTCAATATCAAATACACTCTCGACGGGGCGCTGATCGTACTCAACTATCCGGATAGGGTAATCACCGGAACGACCGTCACGCCGAACCGCGAAACTCATGTCGCCCTCGGACTCGCACCGATCGGCTTTCAAGGAAACTTTCGCCCGCGAAAAAAGGTACAGCCATTCATCGGCTTGCACCTCGGGTTCGTACCTTTCTTCCAAAGGACGCCGAACTACACGGGAAAGAAACTGAACTTCAGCACCGCGGGAGGGTTCGGTATCGAGTACCGCCTGGCGAACCGGAAGGCCGTCACATTCGGCTATAATTTCTATCACATCTCAAACGCCAGCCGCGGGATCGAAAACCCTGGCTACGACTCACACCTCTTCTTCGTCGGCTACACGTTTTTAAGCAAATAGCTGTAAAGTTAAAAGGTGAAAGGGTGAAAAGGTGAAAGAGTTTGGCCCTCTCACTTTTTCACTTTTTCACCTTTTAACTTTCGACTTTTTGCACTATGGCAAGCACAAATCCAGCCCGCGGCACGCGCGATTTTCTTCCTGCGGACGTCCGCAAGCGAGAGTATGTCATTGGCGTTATCAAAGAGGTCTACGAATCTTACGGCTTCGAACCGCTTGAGACGCCCTCTGTCGAAAATATCGAGACGCTGATGGGCAAGTATGGCGAAGAAGGCAATCAGCTCATCTTCAAGATTCTGAAGCGTGGCGAGAAATTGAGACAGGAGACAGGAGATGGGAGGCTAGAGAACGATGTCTCCCGTCTCACCGACCTGGCTCTCCGTTACGACTTAACCGTTCCACTCGCACGTGTCGTCGCGAACCGAAAGAATGACATTCCGAAATTTTTCAAGCGATACCAGATCCAGCCGGTGTGGCGCGCCGATCGCCCCGCGAAGGGCCGGTTCCGGGAATTCTATCAGTGCGATGTGGATGCGATCGGTTCGTCGTCGCCGGTTGTCGAAGCTGAATTGATCTCCGCAGTCAGCGAGATCTTGACCAAGCTCGGCTTCGAAGATTTTGTCGTCCGCATAAACCATCGAGAAATTCTTAGAGATATTCTGGACACGGCCGGAGTACCTGCAGAGCTTCATTCCGACGCGCTTATTGCGATCGATAAGCTCGACAAGATCGGTGGCGAAGGCGTGGCGAAGGAATTGGGGGCGAGGGGTGTTCCCGACACCGCCGCGACGATGCTTCTCGACATCTTTGAGCAGACGCAACAGATCATCGGCGAAGGCAAAGACGTCAACCGAACTATCGTCAGCAATCTCATAAATATCGTAAGCAACGAAGTACTTACCGAGATCGGGCAGGTGCTGAAATTTGCGCAGAACGCTCCTATTCAGATCGATCCGAGCCTTGCACGCGGACTTTCGTATTACACCGGCTTGATCATGGAAATCAACGTTCCCGATCTCGCGGGCTCGCTTGGCGGCGGCGGACGATATGACGGGTTGATCGGGATGTTCGGCAAGGAACAGATCCCCGCATGTGGGTTCTCGCTCGGGCTCGAACGCATACTGGTGGTGATGGAAGAGCGGGGAATGTTCCCGGCCGAGATCGCCGATTCGGCTCCCGCCGATGTGATGGTCACGATCTGGAGCGAAGAGACGATCGGCGATTCAATAAAGCTTGCCAACGACCTTCGAGCTGCCGGACTTCGCGTGACGGTCTATCCGGAACCCGACAAATTTGGCAAGCAGATGAAGTACGCCGACGCGATCAAAGTGCCGTTCGTGTGCATCCTCGGGGAAAGCGAGATCGGCGAGAACAAAGTCACTCTCAAAGATCTTCGGAGCGGCGAGCAGAAACTAATTCATCGCAGCGACGTCGTCAAAGAGATAAAATCGTGAGCTGAACTGGATTACAATCATTTAATAAATTTGCCGCAAAACATCTTTTCGATACATTTTGCAATCGATTGTTATGTCACTAATACTTCTTTCAGGAAAGCAGATATGTTGAACTTAGTCCGGAGGTTTGCAAATGAAAATATTCCCGCTCTTCTTACTTCTGGTCGTTCTGTTTCCCGCGCTGCAAGTGCGTGCCCAATCTCAAAATCCGACGACGCTCGACATCGGGTTCTACGGAAACGAAAGCGTTTCGAGCGACGACTTGGTGGATAGCTTTGAAGCCCGCCTGGGTAATTTTCAGTTATGAAGTCTGGTGAAGCCGTAGTCGCGAATTTTCATTCAGACGCTTTGCAGAGCTTTCGAAACTCTAAGAAGCTGGCCGACCGCGCTATTGAGCAGATCTCGGATGATGAGTTCTTCGCGACGATCGACGAAGAAGCTAATTCGATTGCGCTGATAGTGAAACACATCGCTGGAAACTTACGTTCGCGGTGGACTGACTTTCTGACGACCGATGGCGAGAAGGCGGATCGGAATCGCGACACAGAATTCGAAGTGCTCGAGGACACGCGTGAAGGCCTCATGCAGTTCTGGGAAGAGGGTTGGCAAATACTTTTTAGCTCTATCGAGCCTTTGCTAGCCGAAGATTTTTCAAAAACGATCACTATCCGCGGCGAGCCGCATACGGTCGTCGAAGCCATCAACCGCCAGCTTACTCATTACTCTTATCACATCGGGCAGATCGTCCTGCTCGCTAAACATTTTCGATCGAAGGAATGGAAAACCCTCAGTGTTCCCAGGAACCGTTCTGCCGAGTTCAATCGATTTTTAGTGAGCAGAAAAAAGGATGCTAAGAAGGGTGTTGAATCCGGACTGGAGTTTTCGGAAAACGAGAAATAAAAAGGCGGGCATTTGCCCGCCTCTTTTGTACTGATTATTTCCCAAATTACTAATTTGACGCCCCTGAATCCAAGAAAGTTTGCGGTTCGAATGCAAACTTTCGTAAATGAATTGTCGTAGTGCGTTTATTGATGAGTCGTGCCGCTGGCACCTGAATGTGGTACCTTTTTTACTGCATCGCCATTTATGAAAGGCATCTCCATCCTAGGTTCTACAGGCTCGATCGGCTGCAATACACTGAACGTTATCGAACACCTCGGCGATTTTCGCGTCGTCGCCCTCGGTGCCGGACGAAATATGCCCGTGCTTGCCGAGCAGATCGCGCGTTTCAAACCTGAGTTCGTTTCAGTTGAAGATGCAAGTTGCGTTGATGCACTGGAACATGAACTAAGTCGGATCAACGCTGCCGTCCCCAGGATCGAGATCGGCTCAAAAGGCCTTGAAGCCGTAGCGACGCACGAGCAGGCAGAAACTGTCGTATCGGCCGCGGTCGGCGCCGTTGGATTTGTTCCGACGCTGCGTGCGATCGAGGCTGGCAAACGCATCGCACTCGCCAACAAAGAAACGCTCGTCATGGCC
>JBDTMK010000341.1:0-3312 GCA_039934315.1 Pyrinomonadaceae bacterium
ATTCCATGTGATCGCAAACATTGTTTGTGATCAAGCAAGATCAACGAAAGGAGCTAAAAGGCATAATGCAGAGTTCGAGTAAGATTTTTACTTTTCTTTTTTCACGTTCTACAAAATCTAAAATTTATATCCACCGGCTGGAGGTTTCAAAGAAACTTCTGCAGAACAGTCTGCTGAGCCTCGCTTTAATAATTGGTATTACATCGTTTGGTGCAGGCATTGCCGGGGTTTTCAGTCTTGACCTTTCTAAAGCATCAGCACTCGCCTCCACTCTCGAAACACAAACGTTAAATCAGCTTTCTTTAAATCCACATCAGGTTAAAACGATCGATTACGCGCGGCCTGATGTCTCCGACGTCTATGCGCGCAACAGCGGCGGCCCCCTCGATCTCGATAATATGGATCCCGAAGATGCCCAGATCGAAAAGCAGCTTCGAGCGATTCAGGCAACAAGCAACCAGACACAGATCCCGTCAATGTGGGCACACATGGGCAAGATTAATAACGAATTCGGCTTTCGACGCAATCCGTTCGGCGGTCGTACATACGAGTTCCATGGCGGCATGGACATCGACGGCGAGCGCGGCGATCAGGTCATCGCTCCGGCCAACGGCGTTGTTACCGAGGCCGGCTGGAAGGGCGGTTATGGAAATATGGTCGAGGTCGACCACGGCAACGGATTGAAGACCCGCTACGGCCATCTTTCGAAGATCGACGTTCAGATCGGTGACCCGATCAGGCGCGGCCAAGTCATGGCTTTCGTCGGCTCCACTGGCCGTTCAACCGGGCCCCATCTTCATTACGAGCTTCGGCTGAATGATCGTCCGATAAATCCACGACGCTTTCTACCGCCTGAAGCGACTGAATTGAAGAAGGTCGGTTAGCCGTTTCCTAACAACCATTCATCGGAAAAGCGAGTCGAAAGAAAGGCTCGCTTTTTTTGTGTAATGGTGTGCCTAAATCAAATTGGTTATACTTCGTGTTTGCCGTTTTTAGATTAAAAATTTAAGGAACTGACTGGTATATGAATCTGAAGAAAACTGCTCTTCTTTCACTTGTGTTGACGTTCGCGGTGACGCTCTCGTCTTTATCGTTCGCCTTCGCTCGTATGGACGAAGGAATGTATACGCCCGACCGGATCGCATCGCTCGGCTCCATGCTGAAAAAGCGCGGCCTCAAGATCTCTCCTGAAGAAATTTACAATCCGAACGGAGGCGGTCTGAGCGAGGCAGTAATCCAGCTTAGCGTGGGATGTACGGCCGAATTCGTGTCGCCCGACGGACTTATCCTGACTAACCACCACTGCGGATTCGACGCTGTCTCTTCCGCGTCAACGCCGGGAAAAGATCTTATCGAGCTGGGCTTCAAAGCAGACAATCGTGCAGGAGAGATCCAGGCGAAGGATTACAAACTGACGATCACGCAGCGGGTCGAAGACGTCACGGCGAAGGTCCGGGCAGCCACTGAGAATCTCTCGGGCGACGCTCTCGCAGCAGCGCTGAAGAAGAACACCGAAGATCTGACGAAGTCTGAACAGGCGAAAGCACCGGCGGGCTCGATGATCCGGATTCAGATGTTGAACAACGGCTACTTTCATTACCTCTATCAGACGCAGGAGATCGAAGATATTCGCGTTGTCTACGCTCCGCCGCGAAACATCGGTGTTTATGGGGGCGACCCGGACAACTTTGAATGGACGCGGCATACCGGCGACTTCACGTTCCTCCGCGCCTACACCGCGCCGGACGGGTCGTCAGCAAAGTATTCGCCGAACAACGTGCCGATGAAGGTGAAGAAATATTTAGCTATCAGCCTTAACGGGCTAAAGGATGAAGACTTCGTATTCGTGCTCGGCTACCCCGGAAGCACGACCCGATATCGCGAAGCATCGTCGATTGAATTCGCACGAGATGCGAACTATCCGTTTCTCTGGCAGTGGCTGCAGGCTCGAAGCGACGCACTGAAGTTGATCGGCGAATCCGACGAAAAGAAACGCATCGAGTTTCAGTCTGATATCGCGAGTTTCGATAACGCCCGGAAACTCTATTACGGCCGTTCCATTCAGCTTCGCCGTGCGGAAGTCGTGCAGAAGCGTCAGGCAGAAGAAGCACAGTTCTCGAAATGGGCGGCCGGCGATCCAGCTCGCCAGCAGAAATACGGTAATGTCTTGTCGGAGCTTGCCGCGATAACAGCAGAATCGAACCGCTACGCGAAGCGCGACGTTATCGTACGTCGCCTTCCTGATCCGCAGATGACGATCTTTAGTCAGGTGTACGCCGCCGTCAATCAGACTAAGGCAATTGCCGACAACGAGCGACCCGCGAAGCTTGCTGAAATACAAAAAGCTCTCGAAGGCCGCGAGCCGGTTTACGAGCGCGAAATGCTCGAGTTTTTCCTAAAAGCCCTCGGCGATCTGCCGGAAGGCCAGAAGTTCGATTGGTTTGAACAATATTTCAAGGGCAAGAGCAACCGAAAGGCCGCCGAAGCCGCTTTCGCTACCCAGGTTGCGGAAGGTTCGTACTGGAATGCAGAAACGATCTCCGCGCTTTACGGTCCACAGACAATGGAATATCGTCCGGAACGAGACGACGTGAAAGGATTTGCGATCGCTCTGAAGAAAGAACGAGACTCCGCAGCCGCTCGCGCCGCGACGTTCGGTTCGAAGATCGATCGGCTCCGACTTCTGTATCAACAAGGCATGGCGGAAATGAAGGGAGTTGTACCGTACCCGGACGCTAACCTCACCCTCCGGTTCGGGTACGGCAACGTCAAGGGCTACAGCCCGCGCGAAGCCGAGTATCGCACTCCGTTTACGACGATCAAGGGCATGCTTGAAAAAGACACGGGTATCAATCCCTTCGATGTACCGCAGAAGATCAAGGACCTGAACGCGGCTCGAGATTTTGGTCGATACGGTAGCGGCGACACCGTTGTCGTGAATTTCCTCTCGACGCTGGATATCATTGGCGGCAATTCCGGTTCGCCGATAATGAACGCAAACGGCGAGCAAGTCGGGATCTGCTTCGATGGAAACTTCGAAGGCGTCGGTAACGACTTCTACTACAACCCGAACTCGGATCGGACGATCTCGGTCGATATCCGTTACGTTCTCTGGGTCACGGAGAAATTTGCTGGTGCGAAGTGGATCGTTGATGAGATGAAGTTGGTCGGCGGTAGTAAATCAAGGGCCGCTTCGAATTAGGGTCGTCGCAACGAATAAAAAAGGCGGGCAGAAAAAGCCTGCCTTTTTTTTATTTCACAAACCCGTACCGCCTACGCGGCCTTCTTGTGACACATCGTGCACTGCATTGT
>JBDTMK010000342.1:0-3293 GCA_039934315.1 Pyrinomonadaceae bacterium
GCCTGTTGGCCTTGCGTGGGGCTAAATTCTGTCGGCTGCTCCGCAGCGACGAATTGCCTTACACCTCGCCTCTCCTGTCTTCTTCACCCGCCCCCGACAAAGTGAACAATTTCGATCGTATCCGCTTCCCTGATTGTGATCACGCTCCAATCTTTCCTTCGCACGACTTCCCGATTCAGCTCCACCGCGACACGCTGCGACGGCAATGAAAAAAGCTCAAGAAGTTTGGCCAGATGGACCTCGTTCTCAAGCTCTTTGATTTCTCCGTTGATGGTGATCTTCATCCGATGAGATATTCTCTCAAATCGGACCAACCATTCAAATCTCCCGTTCTCTAGTGCTCGAGCTAGCCGTGCGTGATCGCTCGCCGCAGCTCGACCTCTTCTCCGCCGCTGACAGCTCTCGCCAACAGGGCCGCACGGCCCGAATTGAAATTCGGCAGCTGCAAATTTACCTTTGCGAGCCCGTTCTCGTCAGTCGAAGCATGAAAGATCAAAGGCCGGAAGCTTGATCCCAGGATCTTCACCATCACTTGGGCGCTGCTTACTACTTTTCGATCCGTACCGCGGCAAACCATAAATGTAACGCTCTTCCGCTCGCCGCCTTGGAATTTCGCTTCGCCGAGCAGTTCGACGCTAAGTTTGTTGTTTATCGGGCGGTCGCTGCCCGACATCTCGCTGACGATCTCGACCGCCTCGTCCGGCAATAGCACGTCGTCTTCTGAAAGAACGACAGTCGGTGGGACGATAGCTTCAACCGCGGGTCTGGCGATAGGAACATCCAGTATTCCACCAAAGCGGGGTTTGGGAATCGGCAGAAAAAGTTCCTCGAACTCGTCGAGCAGCACATCGCCGTCGATCTCCGCTATTCCGTTTACGTCATCAGGCTCGACAAAAACAGGCTTGCTCGCATTAGCAGCCGCGACCGATTCGCGCAGCGTCATCCGCTTCAGGTCTTCCACTCGTCCGGCCTGTATCGCCGCGCAAATCAATTTATGTTGCCGATGGAGACGGGCCGAGAGCAGGCCTTCGTCAAAATCACCTTCGAGAAGGTCGTCGTACGGCAATCGCTTGCTCGCGAGAATGGTCCCGCGGTCATAGACCAAGGACAAAATGATGGGCTTAGCCAGACCTTTGTCTTCGGTCTGGACGTGGTACGTCACCCCTTCGAATTCGATGTCTGTATTGTAACCAGTTATCACGGTGTAAGGATCAGGGAAGCGAGGATGGATGGCAGAGAGACGAACGGATCGCCACTAAAAATTTAGCATAGCCTGGCGTTTTTGGTCAACGATTTAAGTGGGCCGAACGCCGCCGTGCTTTTGCAAAATCGCTTGATTTTAACTGCCTTGGATGCAATAACCATCGCCTTGACACACCTATGCGCTTCACTTAGGATTGAGTTTGTTCCGAAATTCCTAGTTCTCGACCGGCCAACGTGAGGATATTTGTTTGGGCTCGGCTGATTTGCGAGGTTCTGATGGCTGAACACAATCTAATGGAGTATGCGCCTATCGGGATAATGTTCCTGGTAGCTGTCGGCTTTGCGCTGAGCCAGCTTCTGGTCACGCAGTTGATAGGGCCACGCAAGCGGACGGCAACGAAATTGATGCCATATGAGTGCGGCAAGGACCCGATCGGGTCTGCACGCGATCGCTACTCCATCAAGTTTTACACGGTCGCCGTAATATTCCTGCTGTTCGATATCGAAGTTCTGTTTATGATCCCGTTCGCGGTGGCTTTCAAGAGCTTGCTGCGGGAGGAGATCTCTACGGGCACTGCGTACGGAACTATTGCTTTCGTGGAGATATTGGTTTTCGTCGCGACGTTCATCGTTGGTTACATTTACGTCTGGAAAAAAGGAACCTTCGACTGGGGTCTTCAGGCGAGGGCCGAGGCTCGCGAAGAGGCGAAGCTCATGGCGAAGAGACGGCGGGAACAGGTGCAGCCGACCAGGATCGCTGCCTAGGATCTTTTGGATGTGGATTTGCGGCAATCTCAAATTCAAAATCTAAAATCCAAATCGTAAAATGGGTTTAGAAAATACATTATTTGAATCTTTACCGGACATCGTCACGGTCAAGCTTGACGCGGTCGTTAACTGGGCGCGAAAGAGTAGTCTCTGGCCGGCGACCTTCGGACTTGCGTGCTGCGCGATCGAGATGATGAACACCGTCTCGGCCCGAAACGACTTATCCAGATTCGGAGCGGAAACCTTTCGGGCGTCGCCGCGGCAAGCCGACGTGATGATCGTTTCGGGACGCGTCTCACGAAAGATGGCTCCGGTTCTTAGAAGAATTTACGACCAGATGCCGGAACCGAAATGGGTTATTTCGATGGGAGCTTGTGCGACCTCGGGCGGCGTGTTCGACAATTACGCCATCGTTCAGGGCGTCGATAAGATCGTTCCCGTGGACGTTTACGTGCCGGGCTGCCCGCCCCGCCCGGAAATGCTCGTCCACGCGATAATGATGCTCCAGGACAAGATAATGAAGGAGTCGGTCAAGGACCGTCGCGATACCTTTGAACCTGAATCGCGCGTTTCGATCGTTCCGGGAACATTACCGGTTACCGAAGGCACCGCTCTCGAAAAGGAAACTGAGATCGAAGTTGCCCAAAATCAGGTGTCGCGACCGTATACGATCCCGTCGCGGCACGAACGCAGACGATCGTCGTAAGGAAGTTCTTATCGCAGAGACGCCGAGGCGCAGGGAAGAATGGATCTTTAACTCTGCGACTCAGCGTCTCTGCGATGTACATTTACAAAGTTTATGACCGAAAAGCTTCGGGAATTTGTCGATAAATTAAAGTCTGAGAATTTGGATTGGGTCAGTGAGGTGATCGAGGCGCACGGCGAAGTGACGGCCATTGTCCCGCGGGAGTCCATCGTTGATGTTTGCGGATTTTTGAAAGATCAGCACGGCTTTGATCTACTCGCGGACGTGTGTGGGGCCGACCGCGGACCTGAGGAAGATCCGCGATTCGAGGTGAATTATCATCTCTTCTCAACCCATCATTACAACCGTCTGCGGCTGAAAGTATTACTAAGCGAGGATGATCCGCACGTCACAACAGTAACCACGCTTTGGAGAACGGCCGATTGGCACGAGCGTGAGACATTCGATATGTTCGGCGTCATCTTCGACGGTCATCCCGATCTGCGACGCATTCTTTTGCCGAGCGATTTCGACGGTCACGCGTTGAGAAAGGATTACCCGCTGCGCGGCTACGAGCCGTACAGCATGAACTAGTTCGATTTTGGATTTTAGATTTTGGATTTTGGATCGCCTTTGA
>JBDTMK010000343.1:0-3250 GCA_039934315.1 Pyrinomonadaceae bacterium
AGCCGAAAGGTGAGGCTCTCGAGGAAATGCGTGTCGATACTACGAGCTTCGGTCTTACCGACGAAGAATCCGCCCGCCGGCCGTATCTCGCGTCGATGGGCATCTATGTTTTCGATTATGCAAAGTTGATCGAGCTATTACAGGCGGATGAGGCGGCCGTTGATTTCGGGGGCGAGGTGATTCCTTCGGCGATCGATAAGTACAACGTTCAAGCGCACTTGTTCGACGGGTATTGGGAAGACATCGGAACGATCCGTGCGTTCTATGAGGCGAACCTGGACCTCGCCTCGCCGCTTCCTAAGTTCAATTTCTTCGACATGGAGTCGCCGATCTATACTCGCAGCCGCCATCTGCCGCCGTCGAAGATACACGACTGCGACATCGATAACTCGATGGTCAGTGAAGGCTGCATTCTCAATGGCGTCCATGCGCGAAACTCTATCCTGGGCCTCAGAAGTCGGATCGACGGGGGTGTCAGGCTTGAAGGCTCGATTGTGATGGGATCTGATTTTTACGAATCGATCGACGAGATAAAAGCCAACATCGAACGCGGCACCACGCACATCGGTATTGGGACAAATACCTCGATCCGGCGGGCGATCATCGATAAGAATGTGAGGATCGGAAAGAACGTGAAGCTTCTAAACACGAGCGGAATCGAAAACTACGATCATCCGAAAGGAAGTTTTTATATTCGCGAGGGAATAATCATCGTCCCGAAAGGCTCGGTTGTAGACGATGGGACGGAGATATAGGGATTTTGGATTTTGGATCTTAAATTTAAGATCATTACGACGTCCGGACCTTTTTCTTTTTCGGAACCACATAGCTGTCGCGGGCGCGCACAGCGACGTTTACCTGATTTACCTTCACTTTGATCCGATGCATTTTTCCCGGTGTTCCTTCCTTTTCCGGGTAGTAGCCGATGCTGTAAAACTCGCGAAGCTCACTCGCGATCTTCGTGAAAGCTGAGTTTAAATTCCCGAACGTGCTCGCCAGATAGAGGGTCCCGCTAGTCCGCTCCGCAAGCTGGTTCAGATACTCCTCGGCGGCTTTATACTCCTCGGCCGTTGTTCCCTTATCGTTGGCCGTCCTCGTGATCGGAATTCCCGGAATTGAAGTTGGAAACGGTGATCCTCCACCGGTAGGTGTTCTCGGCTTCGATGTCGGCAAGTCGAGGATCGTCTTGTTCTTCATCGACTGAACATCCGCGAACGTGTCGTAGCGGATCGGGTAGATCAGGGCATCCAGCTCCAAAGCGTCGCGCAGATTCTCGAAATCGTTGGAACGGCGGCTCGTCGTATCTACACCGTCGGTGAATAACACGATCGCCTTTCTTCCTTTTATAGTTCGCATCCGGTCGTTGATCGTCATCCCAACCGCATCGTAAAGGCTCGTTCCCGTCGCGATCCTTGTGCTGCGGATCGCCCGATAGATAGTTCCACGCTCGCTCGTCGGCTCGCACAGCATGTGTACGTCTTCGTCGAATGAAATAACAAGGACCTTATCTTCAGGGCGAAGCTGATCGATGAAAGATATCGCCGCGCTTTGTATCTCGCCGATCTTGAACGTGGTCGAATAACTCATGTCGAGCACTAATGCGACCGTGAACGGCTGGGCCTCATTCGTGAAGTACGCGATCTCTTGTTCGACATTGTCCTCGAAGACCTTGAAGCTTTCCTTCTGAAGCCCCCCGATGAAACGATTGTTGCGGTCTATGACCCGGACGGGAATCGTAACAAGTCGCGTCTCAACCGCTTCGACATCGCCGCTTTCGACAGCACCCTGATCGTCAGGCACGCTCGAAACAAGAGTCGGTGGAGGAGTTGGATCCGGTGTAATTAGCGTAGGTCGTGCATTAGGCTTCTCATTACCCTTTCCCGGTGGGACGCGGCGTGACTGCGCCTGCACTGTAAGCACGGAGACAGTACATAAGATCAACGTGACGCAAGCAAGTCGTTTCATTATTTTAAGAAGCGGCCGAGATTCGATTGTACGATGCCTTGACTCACCCGAAAAGATGTATTTTCAGCGACGGACCGAAAAGAGAAAAAGGCGACAAGAATGCCGCCTTGCATTTGATCTTAATTGAACCGCCTATTTTCCGGCAACCTTCTTGTCGCTCTGTCCGAAGATGTACGTATTCTTTGCTTTAACGATCACGTTCGGGCGCATAACACGCACTTTTATCTGCCGGCGTTCGCCCACCTGGCCGACTTTATCGGGATAGTATCCAAGCGAGTATTGACGGCGAAGCTCTTCAGCAATTCCGGCAAACGCGGCATCCAGATTAGAGGTTGAGTCGGCTTCGAATTTTCGACCGCCGCTGTTCTGTGCAAGAGTCTCGAGGTACCGCAGGCCCGTCGCATATTCGCCCGCGCTGCCGCCCGCAGCACCACCACCGCCGCGAGGCTGTGTCTGGATGCGTCCGCCGCCAAGGATGATACCGATCCAATCATCGACATTGCCAGCACCGCCGCCACCGCGTCGCCGGCCACCACCTCCACCTCCACCAGCGCCCCAGCCGCCGTAATTTCGCTGTGTGTTATAGCGGATCGGGTAGAAGAGAGCGTCTACTTCCTCGACATCGGCGATCGTGCTTTGATAGTTCGCTCGACGCGATGTCGTATCGACGCCGTCGGTAAATATCACTACAGCCTTGCGGCCCTGAATATTTGCCAACTCGCGATTGATCGCGAAGTCGACCGCGTCGTAGATGCTGGTGCCGTCGCCGAATTGAGCCTGATAGATCGCGTTGCGAAGCTGGCGTCGATCATTCGTCGGACGGGAAAGTATGTGCACCGTTTCGTCGAATGAAATAACCATCACCTTGTCGGCGGGCCGAAGCTGATTGATGAACGTGATCGCACCTTCCTGAATCTCGTCGATCTGAAATGCGGTGGAAGGACTTACATCGATCATCAGGATCACGGTAAACGGCTGCTCAACCGACTGAAAGTAGCCGACCTTCTGTTCGACGCCGTTCTCGAAAATTTGAAAATCCTTTTGCTGCAGACCCGAGATGAACCGGCCTTCCCGATCGATAACCGAGACAGGCATAGTCACCAGATTCGTTTCGACTCGGACGACCTCATCTTCTTCGGAGACCGGCGGTGTCGGTGACGTGCTGGGGTTCTGGTTCTGTGGACTAACGCGCGCGTCGTTGGTCAAAACCGGCGGACGACGCGTCGAAGACACCGGAACTTCATTCCTTAACGTTGGCGTGTCTGTCGCGGGCGCGGGAGTAGGC
>JBDTMK010000344.1:0-3229 GCA_039934315.1 Pyrinomonadaceae bacterium
ACCACGACTTTCTACTGAGGGTGATCGAAAAACTTACTAACGACGGCCTGATCGACGCGTCACAGATATATCTCTACGGATTTTCTCAGGCGTGCGCGCTTAACTTTCGCTTCGCATTTACGCATCCAGAAGTTCCGCGCAGCGTTATCGGGATCTGCGGAGGCATTCCCGGCGACCTTGAGACCAATCCGATCTATAAGCCGTTCGACGCGCCTTCGTTTTACCTCTATGGCGACGATGACGAATTTTACCCGCAGGAAAAGTTCGCCGCATTCGAGCAGAAGCTTCGCGAGAAGCTACCAACTTTTACTTCGAAGCAATACAAGGCGAAGCATGAGATCACGGAAGAAATGCGGGTGGATATTCGGGATTTTCTTGCGAAGTAACAACTCCAGTTGCTAACCGCGCAGCTTTACACTCCGCACCTCGACTCGTCCCTCGAGAGACGGAGGAAGGACAACTCTCGGCACATCCTCGCCCGCCTCGTTTCTTTCGATCTCTAGCCGCAAACTTCCGGGCCGGACGTTTTCAAGTAAAGATCGCCCTCCAAACAGAACGACGGTCGCGCGTTTTCCGCCGTCCAGCGGAACCGAGTAAACGCGCTCAGCCCGCTTTTCACCGATACGAAAAGTGACATCCACCACGGTAGTTTCCACGACCGCTGCCCGCGGGTTGGAGACACTGACCGGAACTTGCTTTGCCGTGAAATCAGCGAGTCGATTTGTGAGATCGATGCGTTCTGTAGAGACAAAGCTAAGTGAACGAATAAAGTTCGCCGGTCCACGCACGCGAACTTTTGTCGGAGCTATCGTTTCCGAATAAATCTCGTACCCATCTAGAACTTCCCCGACTGTTTCAGTTTTGACGGCGATCTCCTTTTCTTCGACCGCTTCGATCCGGACAGCGATACGGCTCGGCTGAATTTCATCAAGCTTGACGCCGGCAGGCAGCGACACGGGGTCGACCGTTTCCGGAGTGAGGTTGATCACGCGATCGCCGGGCACGATGTCGGATATGTCCATAGAGACGACGAGATCGTTCTTGTTGATCTGGGCGAGCTTTCGCTTATCACCTCTGACCACGAGATCGACCTCCTGTATTGGAGAGTTTGTTACCTCGATGTTATTCGAAAATCTCAGCGTTAGCGGAACCGAAGAAAAACGCTGCGTCGTCGGTGTGCTCAAACCCGTAACTCCGAGCCATAGCGCAAGTGTGATTGCAAGGGCGACAAGCTTCATCACCCAATCATCGAGAAAGATCTTTTTAAGAATTTGTTTCAGCCAGAGCATTCGTTAGTGACAAGCGACAAGTGACAAGTGACAAGTGATAGGTGATAAGTGACGAGTTGAGGGATGATGGGTTCCTGTAGTAGGTCTTCCTACTCATCACTCATAACTAATCACTTTTCCCTCACCCAATCGTGATCTCCGTCTCAGTTTCCTTCATCGTTTTCGTCGGCTCGCGCTTTGTCTGAACAAGCGGGACTTCCATCGCGTCGAGCAAAGTTTTTCTGAGCTGCGTAGTGTCAAGGTTGCGCCGGATCTCACCGGCTTCGACGTAGGTTATCAAGCCTGTTTCTTCCGATACGACAAGCGAGATCGCGTCCGAGCCTTCGGTGATTCCGATCGCAGCCCGATGGCGCGTTCCCAGTTCGCGCGAGATGCTTGGATTTTTTGTCAGCGGCAGAAATACAGAAGCGGCCGCGACACGTTCGTTTTGAATAACCACGGCCCCGTCATGAAGCGGCGTCGACGGATTGAAGATAGAGACCAGAAGGTCGTAGCTGATTCGTGCGTCGAGCTGGACGCCCGCATCGATAAAATTCCTCAGACCGACTTTTCTTTCGATGACGATCAACGCCCCGGTCTTTTCCGACGCGAGCGTCGTGACGGCCAGGACGATCTCGTCATAGACGCTCCCGCCAAACTGGCCCCGCTGCTTTTTCATGATCGGGAATCGCAGGCGGTTAGCGAAGAAGATTAGCGCCTGCCGGATCTCCGATTGAAAAAGAACGATGATCGCGAAGCCGATGTAGAAGACCGCGTATCGAAGGACGAACTCGAGAGTCGCAAAATCCTGCTCGATCGCGATCCAATAAAGCAACCCGAGCAATATCAAACCGACGACGGTCGGAACGGCTCGCGTTCCGCGAAGCAGCGTCAGCACCACATACACGAGAATAAAAACGAGCGCGATGTCGATGACATTCCGTAGCACGTTGATCGTGATGTAGTCGGTGATCTGCATATAAGAGCGGCTCGTCCGGGGTTAGAATACCATACGTCTTTTTTTACTTTGGCCCGACGGTGCCGGGCATAATCAGGCCGACCAAGAAACCCGCTTCGTCGATCACCGCAACCGCGCCGCAGCCGTTCGCGACAGCGAGCGCATTCGCATCGAGGATGGATGTTCGGGTCTCAACAAACTGCTCAATCGTCACCGGACGCATTACGTCCTGCACGAGAGTCATATTCCATTCGGATCGGTCGATGCGTTTGAGATCCTCGAGCAGTACCATCCCGAACAATTGTCTGTCCCTCGCCACGGCAAAAACCGTCCGTCTGTGCAGAGGCAAAACGTGGTCGACCACATCGTGAATCGTTGCTTCCGGATCCACGCTTACCGGAAGCTGCATAACGTCGTCGACATATATGGCCCGCGTCGCTTCGATATCGCGAAGAATCGATTTTGCCGAATCGTACAAAAACAAACCTGCTAGCACGGCCCAGAAACCCGTGAAGTATGCGCCATAGATGAGCACGAACAGGGCCCCGAGCACGATCAAACCGACCGCGATCACTTGTCCGCAGCGGCCGGTGAGAATCGTCGCCTCGGTCAGATCTTTTCCGTTTTTCCAAAGGTAGGCCCGCAGTACGCGCCCGCCGTCCAGCGGATAACCGGGAAACAAATTGAACACCGCGAGCAGGAAATTCGACAGCGCGAGAAGAAAGAGAAGTATCGCGAGAATATCTAACGCGCCGGCATTCGCGGCCGCCATCAAACCAAGAAACAAAAGTGCGAGAAGAAAGCTTGCGGCGGGTCCGGCGATCGCGATACGAAACTCCGCCCGCGGCGTCTCGGGCGGATGTCGAAAACGTGTCAGCCCTCCGAACGGATGGAGCACGATCTCGACCACCTCGAGCTTTTCCCACCTCGCTGCGAGGGCATGCGCGAACTCGTGAAAAAATATCGACGCAAAGAAAACAAGCGTCGTCGCAATTCCCAAAAC
>JBDTMK010000345.1:0-3191 GCA_039934315.1 Pyrinomonadaceae bacterium
GGGGCGTCATCGGTCGATTGGACCGCGGCGACGATCACCGTAGCTTCTATTGGCTTCGCTATGGCCGCATGTATCTGGTGGATAAACTTTGAGTTTGTCGAAGACGACGCGATCCGTTCGAAATCTCTTTGGCCGCGCGTAATTTATCTTTACGGCCACTACTTTATTGTCTCAAGCATCGTCGCCCTCGGCATTGGCGTCGAGCACGCGATCAAAGATACCGCTGATGCGCATCTTCACGTCCCGACCCTCGCACTCCTCGGCGGCGGGATCGCTGTGTACCTCACTGCCGTGACGATCATCAAACTCGCCGCGGGTGTATGCAGGCTCTTGGTTGTTCGCGTTGTCACTATTGCGTTAGCACTGCTTCTGATCTTCCTCGGTCAGTATCTACCACCGCTTACGACTGCTTTAGCATTTCTCGCGATCCTGGTTTCCGGTGTCTGGATAGAGGTCCGGTTCGGCGAAGTCCGTGAGCATGAAGAGACGAGCTCAATCGTACCGTGCGAGCACTCGCTACTCGCAACCGTGCGCGAGCCGCGCAGCACAGGTGGATGCGAGGAGTGCGTAAAGAACAATTATAAATGGGTGCACCTTCGACTTTGCCTCGAATGCGGCCACGTCGGCTGCTGCGATTCGTCGCGCTACAAACATGCCACAAAACATTTTCACAAGACCGCCCACGCAATAATGGCGTCTATGGAACCGGGCGAAAGTTGGGCCTGGTGCTATGAGGATGAACGCTTTGTGCCACCCCCTCACAAAATTGGACAAGCCGTTTCGAAAATATAATATGATTTTGTAAACCCTATGGAAAGCTGTGAACACTTGAGCGAGATACGAGCTGTCACGCCAAGCGCTGAAGGCTGTGAAGATTGTTTGAAGATGGGCGGCCAGTGGCTGCATCTTCGTTTGTGTGAGATATGCGGCCATGTCGGTTGCTGCGACAACTCGCCGAACCGTCATGCGACAAAACATTATCACGCGACGAGCCATCCAATGATCAAATCGTTCGAGCCGGGTGAAGGCTGGGGTTACTGCTACCCGGACGATATGTTTTACGAAACCCTACCTGGAGCGAAATGACGGCGAAGCTTACAAGGGTCCTTCTACAAACGACTATTCCACCGATTGAAGACGATTGGCACATAGGCAGATTCTCGCTACTCACGGAGCATCTTAGATCGCTGACGAATGCCGAAGGCGCGCCGCTGTACGAAGTTGCCACCCGCAATCACGAAAAGGATGAAACGGGCAACGATCCGTTGCTCAGCTCGCTGGATGAATCTGACTTTGATCAACTTTGGTTGTTCGCCGTAGACACCGGCACTGGCCTGACGTCTGCGGATTGTACCGGTATCACAAGTTTCAGAAAGCGCGGCGGGGGGATCTTCTCGACGCGAGATCACTTTGATCTTGGGTCATCGCTGTGCACGCTCGGCGGCATCGGTGCGGCTCATTACTTTCACTCGATCAATCCTGATCCCGATCCGGAACGGAACCGGCGGGATGATATTGCGACGTCGGAGATCGATTATCCGAACTACCATTCAGGAGCCAACGGCGACTATCAGCGGATCGAGATCGTTGAACGTCACGAGCTTTTGCAGCGGGCCGATGGTTCGCTCATTGAATTCTTTCCATCTCACCCGCACGAAGGTGGTGTCGGTGTTCCGGCCGGCGACGCGTCGGCACATGTCATTGCAGCCGGGACCAGTAAGGTAACCGGTCGTCCGTTCACGCTCGTCGTCGCATTTGAGAACTCTGTGGACAAGCATGGCAACAGTTGTGGAAGAGCCATCGCTGAATCGAGTTTTCACCACCTCGTGGATTACAACTGGGATACCGATATGGGCTGCCCGTCATTTTTGGCAGAACCGCCGGGAGATGGTTATAAGCGAAATCCGAAAGCGCTCAATGACATCAAACAGTATGTCGGGAATGTCGCGGCGTGGTTGAGATAGAATCGGAGAGATACGAGACAAGGGCATTCTTGAACCGCATATGACGCGGATTCTTTTTAGATCGCTTTGCGATAAAGTTTCGCGCTTGATCAGCGTCATTCGCTTTTAGTTCCTTTTTAGTCCCGAGACGCGTAGAGCGACAAAAATTATGTCAAACACTTTCCCCGAAATGCCTCTTGACGCGTGGCGGCCGACAAAGAACACGCTGCATCTCTATTGCCAGATCGTCGGCAAAATCCGCCTGGCAATGCACCCGCGGATAAATCACTGGTGGCACGTGCCGCTCTACGTGAGCCCGCGAGGATTAACGACTCGGACGATTCCTTACACCGGTGGAAACTTCGAGATCGAATTTGATTTCAAAACGCATCGGCTTGAGATCAGAACAAGTGGAGGCGAGGCCGAAGATTTCGCGCTTTACGACGGACTGACTGTCGCTGATTTTTACGCGAGTCTTTTTTCCAATCTCGCAAAGCTCGCAATTGAGCCGCGCATCAAACCGATTCCTTATGAAGCTCCTTCAATGACGCCGTTTCCCGAAGACCGCGAGAACAAGTCGTACGACAAAGAAAACGTCGAGCGATTTCACCGGATCCTCGTCGCAGTCGATGACATCATGGAGGCATTTCGTGGGCGGTTCATCGGAAAGTCGACACCCGTGCACCTGTTCTGGCATAGCTTCGATCTCGCTCTGACAAGGTTTTCAGGAAAGCGCGTCATACCGCGGGAAGGAGCTGGTATGGTCGAGCGCGAAGCATATTCGCATGAGGTTATCAGTTTCGGATTCTGGTTCGGCGACGACAAAACAGTTCCCGCACCGGCGTTCTATTCGTACACGGCTCCCGAGCCCGCAGGCTTGGCCGACGAGCCGCTTTCTCCTGCGGCGGCAAGGTGGGCGGATTCGAACGGTGCCCACATGGCGTTGTTGATGTACGACGATGCCCGCCTGGCAGCCGATCCGCGCGAGGCAGTCCTAGAGTTTCTCGAATCTACGTACCGGGCGGGTGCGAAACGTGCGGGGTGGAGTGTAGAAGACTTTCAGATCAAGGACCTAGTTTGAAATGGCGAGCTTCGACAAACTTGTTTTCGTTCTTACTTTGCTTTCCGGTCTCGGAAGTGGTCTGATCGCCGGCGTCTTCTTCATCTTCTCCTTCGCAATAATGCGCGCACTCTCACGCATCACGCCTTTCTCCGGTATGTGGGCGATGCAGTCGATCAACATCTACA
>JBDTMK010000346.1:0-3111 GCA_039934315.1 Pyrinomonadaceae bacterium
GCGTCCTGAATGTTTTGGGCAGCTTGTTTTTCCATAACATTTCTCGTTTATTTACTTGGTTTTACAATGCGGATGAGATTATACCAGATTTGAACAGCGCGACAAGAAAATTTCTTAAAATGCCTCCTGAGGGTCGTTTTCAGCGTCCGTAAAACGGCCCGCATGGTCAACGATCGCAGGGTCGTCCCCAAATCCGTCCAGCCACAAAGCCCCCTTTTCCCGTCGGAACCAGGTCAACTGACGCTTTGCGTAGTTCCGCACGTCCTGCTTCGACTGCACGATCGCACTTTCAAGGCTTCGCTCCCCTCGGAGATATTCACAAACGCGGCGATACGAATGCGAACCCAGTGCGTTAGTGGAATAGTTTACGCCGCCCGCACGCAATTGTTTCACTTCCTCGACGAGACCTGCCGCGAAGTGAGCCTCGGTCCGCGCGTTTATCTTGTCGTAAAGAAGCTGCCTCGGCGGGTGGAGGACGATGAGTCTGACACGATCTGCGAACTCAGGCGGCTTAGAGCGGTTCGGCTGGTGTTCGGAGAACTGTTCGCCGGTTTGGAAATAGAACTCGAGGGCGCGTGTCACGCGAACGTAATCCCGAGCGAAGAGTTTTTCCGCTGCGGCTGGATCGATCCTCGTTAACAAGCGATGTAAGAATTCCGGCCCCCGTTTTTCCTTTATGATTCGTAACCGTTCTCGTATCGACAGGTCGGTGGAGGGCGCATCGAATAGCGGCTGCATGAGCGACCGCAAATAGAAGCCAGTGCCCCCGACAAGAATCGGTAACTTTCCGCGGCTTTCTATCTCTGTGATTTTTCCGGCAGCATCGCGTGCCCAATCGGCGGCGGTGTAATTTATGTTCGGATCGACATAGTCGATCAAGTGATGGGGAACACCTCGGCGCTCTTCGGCGGTCGGTTTGGCGGTTGCGATCTCGATACTGCGATAGATCTGCACCGAATCGAAATTGATTACTTCACCACCGAGGCGCAATGCAAGCTCGACGCCAAGGACAGTCTTGCCGGAAGCGGTTGGCCCGGAGACAGCGACGATAAGCTTGCTTTCTGGATCTTTGCTCACGAACTGTAAAGATTAGCACGCCGGTTCAGAAACGTTTGGTTCAGGTTTTTCGCCGGCGGCGTATATTATCTAGGTATAAATTTCTTCTCTGCCATACACAAACATGAAAACTTTCCACGTCGTTTTGGTAGTCCTTGCCTTTTGTTTCGCCGTCTTTGGACAGCAGGCCGACTACACGCGTTACGTCAACCCGCTCATCGGCACGCAGAAAATGGGACACACGTATCCCGGCGCGACCGTGCCGTTCGGATCCGTGCAGCTCTCTCCTGACACCGATGAGCAGCCGCACAATATCGGCGGGAAATATAACAAGGATGCGTATCGATATTGCGCGGGCTATCAATATGACGACCGGTCGATCGTCGGATTTTCGCATACGCATTTCAGCGGGACGGGCCACAGCGACCTTGGGGATTTTCTGATCATGCCCACGGTTGGTGCATTGCAGCTCGAGCCGGGATCGAAGGAAGACACATCGACTGGATTCCGTTCGGCGTTCTCGCACGCGAATGAAACTGCGGAGCCGGCCTACTACAAGGTCCGTCTCGACGATGACAACATTCTTGCCGAGATGACGGCGACAACACGCGTCGGATTTCATCAGTACACGTTCCCGGCATCGGACGACGCGCACATCATTCTCGATCTGATGCACGGCATCTATAACTACGACGATAAGAACGTATGGACTTTCGTACGTGTCGAGAACGATCATACTATCGTCGGGTATCGGCAGACAAATGGTTGGGCACGGACGCGAACTGTTTATTTTGCGATGGAGTTTTCAAAGCCGTTTATATCGTACGGCCTCAAAAATTTCGGCAAGGAAGATTACAAGGGATTTTGGCGAAAGTTCGATCAGACAAAGAACTTTCCCGAGATGGCGGGCAAGCAGATCCGCGCCTATTTCGATTTCAAAACCGCCGCGGGCGAAAAGATCAAGATCAAGTTCGCGTTGTCACCAGTTTCAACGGCCGGCGCAATCTCAAATTTGAAATCTGAAATTTCAGATTGGAACTTCGAACGCGTTAGGGGCGAAGGCCAGGCGGCCTGGAATCGCGAGCTTTCTAAGGTCGCGGTGACCGCGCTTGATAAAGGCGAGATGACGAACTTTTACACGGCACTTTATCACGCGTTTCTCTCACCGACGGTTTACATGGACACTGACGGCCAGTATAAGGGCCTGGATCAGAATCTTCATGAAAATGTGCTCGCTCCGTCAAATAGTGAGTTTCCCGCAAAGCCGCAAAGTCGCAAAGTCAGAACGGGTATCGGCAGCGACCGTCGGAGTTCTTCACATCCTGAAGCAAAGTTTACCAACTACACAACTTTCTCACTCTGGGACACATACCGCGCCCTTCACCCGTTTCTAAACATCATCCAGCCCACGCGCAATCGCGACATGATCCGTTCGATGACCGCGCACTACGATCAGAGCGCTCACAGGATGCTGCCCGTCTGGTCGCACTATGCGAACGAGAATTGGTGCATGATCGGTTACCACAGCGTGTCGGTCATCGCTGATGCGATAGTCACCGGAAACCTCGCCGGCCCGGAAGCCAAAAAAGCACTCACCGCTGCGGCTCAAACTGCGCAGACAAAGTATTACGACGGGCTCGAATACTACATGAAGCTTGGCTACGTGCCCGAAGATAAAAATACGTCATCGGTTTCGAAGACGCTCGAGTACGCTTACGACGATTGGGCGATCGCACAGGCTGCTAAGAAATTAAATCGGGACGACATCTACAAAGAATTCATTGGCCGTTCAGAAAACTGGAGAAATGTCTTCGATGCTTCGACGGGTTTTATGCGCCCAAAGATGAACGACGGCAGCTTTGGCAAGAACTTCGATCCATTGAAGACCGAAGGCCAGGGATTCATCGAAGGCAATTCGTGGAATTACAGTTTATATGTTCCCCATGATCCGGACTCAATGATCAAGCTGATGGGCGGTAAACAAAAATTCGCCGCACGTCTGGATGAGCTGTTCTCGATGCATCTGCCCGACGAGTTTTTCGCCGAGACCGAAGA
>JBDTMK010000347.1:0-3089 GCA_039934315.1 Pyrinomonadaceae bacterium
ACCGCTGCTGCCGGCGAGCCCTCAGGAATAAATGACGCGAATCTTGAGCTGGCGGAAGGAAATAAGTTTCTCGACACGGGCGAGACCGATAAGGCGATCGACGCGTTCGATCGCGCGGTGAAGCTGAATCCCGATCTCGCGGAGGCCTGGTTCAAGCTTGGGATAGCGTTTGCGCTTGCGGAGAAGCGCGATGAGTCGCTGGAGAAAACGGAGACCGAGGAACCCGCCGCGAACAAAAAGCCGGCGAAACCGAATTCGGAAAAGGCGTTCGAAAAAGCCGTTGCTGCTTACAAGAAAATTATCAACGCAAATGACGAAGACCACGCCGCATACTTCAATCTAGGCCGGGCGTATAACAAGCTCAATGAGGATGAAGATGCGGCAAAAGCTTTGAAGCAGGCCGCGAAGATAAATCCCGAAGACACTGAATATCAGACCGAGCTCGGTGCGATTCTCATAAAGCTGGCACAATATCACGATGCGATCGCCCCGCTGAAAAAGGCTCTGGAGATTGATCCTGATAATATTCGAGCTCAGGAATTGCTCGAGGACGCTGAGGCCGGCCGTAGTCGCGTGAATTACGCGTCCACTCCAAAAGAAGACAAGAAAAAACCGGGCGACAACTCCAATTCGAACTCAAATACCACCGCGGCTTCCGGAAACGTAAAGGTCCCATCCCCGAGTCCGAGTCCCGCTTTCCCGCGTCCACGTCCTACTGCGTCGCGATCTCCAAATCCCTGACACTGTAACCCTGCGTACATACTGGCACCAGATTTGCCAAGTTCGTGAGAGCTAGGCTAGGTGTATGAAATTACTCCGGGGCGATTTTTGGTTGGAGTTTTGGTTGGAGATTGTATGAAGTCGAAAGTTTTGGTGGTTGAGGACTATGAGGATACACGAGAATTCATGAAATTCCTGCTTGAGGATTATGGCTTTGATGTCGCCGAGGCGACCAACGGATACGAAGCCATTGAGGCTGTCAGCCAGCAGGCACCTGACCTTGTATTGATGGATATCTCGATGCCGGGGATGGACGGGCTCACCGCGGCGCGAAAGATTCGCGAGCAAAGCGGTTCGAGAAAGCCCGCGATCATTGCCATTACTGCCTACGGCGAGGCTGCCAAGCGGAAGGCGCTTGAGGCGGGTTGCGATGCATCACTGAGCAAGCCGATCGATTTTGCAGATCTCGAACCTGTACTGGCTCGATACTTATCGAAATAAAAGCTTACACAATTTTTTCTTATGGTTTGGCCGGTCACACCGGCCATTTCCTTTTATTATCTAACCGCCGGTTTCCGCCAGGGCCTGAATACTAGATTTGGCGGGCCACTTGGAACTCATTAGGCTCGGGTCTCCAATCGCAGATCCGGTTGCAACTTCGTCCAAAACAACACACGGCGACCCCGCTGTGTATCAACTTGACATTCATCCGACCACCCCGCAGATTAAGGGCATACACGAAATGAAGATCGAACTCGACAATCCTCAGGCCGCCCTCTCGCTTGAGCGCAAGATCAAAATGCACGAGGCGCGTGAGGGCATAATCAATCGTCTCGCCCGCGATCTGCCGACCAATATCGAGCTCGAGCGCTTTCTAAACGTCGTCGTATCCGAGATCGGCCGGATGCTCGAGGCCGACAGGTGCGACCTGCTCCAGCTCTTCGACGGCAAGGAGCTCAGGATCAATTATGAATGGCGGCGCGATGACAAAGTCCCTTCAAGTTTAGGAACAGTCATTCCGATCGATCGGAAACGTCTTAGCGAGCAATTTGACGTTACGAAGCCGATCCGGATAAACGACACTTCAAAATCGAAAGACGCAACGCTGAAGTTTTTTGCAAAGGCACTCGGGACACGATCGCTGCTCGTAATACCGATAATGTTGAGCGGCGAAGTGCTCGGGCTGCTTGGACTGCACGACACACAGCATCCGCGCGAATGGCATGACGAGGAAGTTAGTTTTCTCGAGTCGATCGCGCAACAGCTCGCGATCGGGTATCGATACACAAGTCTCTACGTCGCGCAGGAACAGGAATCGAAGCGCACGAACGCTCTTCTCGAGATCGCGAACACGCTGAACTCGAGTGCCGATTTTAATGAAGTCTCGGCCCGGGCTTTAGAACGCGCGATTAGCCTTGTCGGCGCGGACTACGGCGCACTCGGGGTGCTCGACAAAACCGGAAAGCGTATATCGCTGGCGTCATTCAAGACTGCCGAGGGTGTGAAACCGAAGCGAGTGCTGAAGATCGTCGAGGACCACGGAAAATCTATGAACGTCGATACGTTCCCCGCGGTCGGCGAGCTTATCCGCGAAGGCAAGACGATGTCGGTGAGCGATACGCAGTTGCCGTTTGCGCTGCGAGTCATTTTCAACACGCAGCTTGGCGGCAAAGCGGCGCTTTGCTCGCCAGTTCAGGTCGGCGGCAATACGTTTGGCCTGCTCGGGTTTGTCTGGAGCAAAGAGGTGCCGTTCGAGCAGCATGACATCGCCCTCGTTGAGGGAATTGCCGACCAGATCGGTACGGCTCTCGAACGTGATCAGTTGTCGGCCGAGGTCATTCGCCTGAAGAGTGAGCTCTATCAGCGGCAGAGCGAAATAATCGGACAGGCGCCATCGATCCGGCGGGCGATCGAGCTCGCCTTGAATGTCGCAGACACGACGACTACGGTCCTGATTCAGGGCGAGTCGGGCACGGGAAAAGAGCTGCTCGCGAATTTGATCCATTTCAATTCGGGCCGCGAAGACAAGCCGTACATCAAGATCAACTGTGGTGCGATACCCGAAACACTTCTCGAGTCCGAATTGTTCGGTCACGAAAAAGGTTCGTTCACGGATGCTCGCGCACAGCGCGTCGGCAGATTCGAAGAGGCCGACGGCGGAACACTTTTCCTGGATGAGATCGGTGAGATGTCTATGCAGGCGCAAGTTCGGCTCCTGCGTGTTCTGCAAGACGGCGAGTTTACGCGGATCGGCGGCAACGATGTCGTAAAGTCTGATGTTCGAGTGGTCGCGGCGAGCAACGTAGATCTGGAAAAAGCGGTCGATGATGGAACGTTCCGCAAAGATCTTTATTATCTGGAAGCTGCGC
>JBDTMK010000348.1:0-3029 GCA_039934315.1 Pyrinomonadaceae bacterium
GCCGCATCGCCGAAGTCGCTCGACAGTGCTTCGTAATCGATACCGGGCGCGAGATTATTGATCACGCGGCCCATCTCACCGTTTTTGGTGAAGGCGGCTTTCACTTCGCCACGGAAAACCGGAATTCCGTTGATCTCCTGATTCAGCTCGACAAATGAAAGATTACCGTCGGGGTTTGTGTAGTCCGCAAAGACTTTGAGTTCCGAGACCTGGCTGCCTCTCATTCCGACAAGCTCGTTGTTCTCCGCCAGGAAATTCTTCAGCACATCCGAGCGTTTTGCCGATGAAGCGCGCGTCAGAGACGCTTTGCCGAGCGGTGCTTCAGGTGCGATCACTTCGGGAATGCGGATGTCGCTGTTGTATTCGACATGCAGAGTCGGGATCCGTTCGGCCAGGGCTTTCTCTCCTTCCACAAACCCGCCCCGAATGTCCGCTATTTCCACCGCGCTCCGGCCAAGCGAAGAGCGGAAACCTTCAATTCGTTCGACAGCTTGCTTATCCGAGCGAATGTCGTAATTCGGCAGGTCGATCTGTTGACTGACCGTTCGGGAAAACAGTCCCTCACCCGTAGAACGCGCCGTAGCTTCGGAGCGGAATCGGGTCGGGATGATCACGAGGGCGGTAACAAAAGCTAAAACGATCAAAGTCAGTATGGGTCGGCGTCTAGCCTTAACCGGTGCGATAAATTTCATGTTTAAAGTGAGCTCCGAAAGCCTGATGTCTGGATACTTTTTTGCGCCCGAAATTCGACGGACGGATTTCAAGTGGCGTTGCCGGTGCGGAGCGAAACTGCTTCGACACAGGAAGAGTTTATGGTTACAATTTAATACGAATCGGGAGGCAGTGGTTTCAGTTAGGAGATGCGTCGCATTCCAGTGGGATTCCACGTCCTCAGTAAGAAATTTCCAATAAGTTCACTTGCGTTTTTAGCAAATCAGCCGCTTCGAGTCAATATTTTCCACAACAATGTCAGAAAACTTCATCGACAGAGTATTCGGCACCGACGGCCTGATCGCAAAGTTTCATGACCACTACGAGCATCGCCCCGGGCAGATCAAAATGGCCGAGGAGATCGTTCGGGCATTCGAAGAAAAGCGCCATCTCATTGTAGAAGCCGGAACGGGAACGGGTAAAACGCTGGCCTACCTGGTGCCGGCGATTGCCGCGGCGCTCGCAACCAAGAAGCGTGTTGTGATCTCTACCGGAACGAAGAATCTGCAGGAGCAGTTGATGGAGAAGGACATTCCATTCCTGCAAAAGGTGCTGCCGAAGAAATTCTCGGCCGCCTACATGAAGGGCCGCTCGAATTACGCCTGCCTATATCGAATCTCGAAGGCCGAGCACCAGCCGATACTCGGTGGGCTGGATGAGATGGATCATTTCGATGAGGTGCGGAGATGGACACAGATATCGAAGATCGGTGATCGCCGAGAGCTGACCACGCTTCCCGACGACATCTCCTTCTGGAGCCGCGTCAACGCACGTTCCGAAATTTGCCTTGGCCAGAAATGCCCGGACTTTGAGCCATGCTTCATCACCCGCATGCGGGCACGTGCCGAAGACGCCGATATCGTCATCGTCAACCATCATCTTTTCTTCGCCGACCTCAGCGTCCGCGGTAACCAATACGGCCGCGTCATTCCGGATTACTCCGCCGTGATCTTCGACGAAGCGCACCTGATCGAGGACATCGCCGCGGATTATTTCGGTGTGCAGGTGTCTAATTTTCAGATCGACGAGCTCGTTCGCGATTCGGACACACTACCGATCACCGACAGCGTCGCGACGCGCGAGCTGACAAAGATCGCGGCAAAGATAATCGGACTGTCGGAACAGTTCTGGATCAGATTTACGCAGGCCCGTTTCGATGGCCGGTATCCGATTTTAGAAGACGTGTTTTCATACCGGACCAAAACCGGCGACAACGCTCCGACGCAGGTCGGGGAGGCATATCATTTTCTCGACGAAGCTCTCGGCCGGCTTGTTTCGACTATCGATCGTTTTGCAGACACGGTGCCCGAAGTTGAGAGTCTTGTACGACGAACCAAACAAACCCGCGCCGATCTCGACTTCGTTGTTCATCAAGCCGAGAAGAATTATGTCTATTGGCTGGAACGGCGCGGAAAAGGAATGTTTCTGCGTGCTTCGCCGGTCGACGTTTCGGAGATGCTGCGCGACAAGCTTTTTGAAAAGGTCGAAACGTGTGTTCTGACGTCGGCAACCCTTTCGAGCGCAGGTTCATTCAACTTCGTTCGCGAACGTCTCGGGTTGGACACGGCGAAAACAAATGTCCTTCATGCTTCGTCGTCGTTCGACTACGAGAACCAGGCCATCATTTATTTGCCGAAGGCGATGCCCGACCCGAGAACTCCCGAGTTCACGCAGATGGCCGCCGGGGAGATCGTAAAGATCCTCCAGGTTACGGATGGCCGCGCGTTTGTTTTAGCGACGAGTAATGCGTCTATGAACGCGCTGTATGAATTGGTCTCGTCCCGCGTCGGTTTTCCGTGCTTCGTCCAGGGCTCGATGTCGAAGACCGGATTGCTCGACAAGTTCCGCGAGACGCCGAACGCAGTTTTGTTCGCGACCGCAAGTTTCTGGCAGGGCGTGGATGTCCAGGGCGAGCAGCTCTCATGCGTTATCATCGACAAGTTACCGTTCGCCGTTCCGACCGATCCGATCGTTGCCGCTCGTTCGCGGTTCATCGAAGAGAACGGCGGAAAATCATTTTTTGAATACAGCGTCCCGCAGGCGGTGATCTCTTTGAAGCAGGGAATCGGAAGATTGATAAGGAGCAAAACCGACCGCGGCGTGATCGCGATCCTGGACCCGCGTCTGCGGACGAAGGGATACGGGAAAGATTTTCTATCGAGCCTCCCGAGGATGCGAATCACGAGTGATTTGAGTGAGGTCGAGCGGATATTTGATGTTCACGCACCAAGCACGGAGCGCGCGAATGTAATTTAGCCGGGAGCTCGGGGAGAGTATCATAGTAGCGTTCAGTTCAGTACGACTTCATCAGCACCAAA
>JBDTMK010000349.1:0-3020 GCA_039934315.1 Pyrinomonadaceae bacterium
CCGATTTCTGCCTTACTTGTACACGCTCTTCTTCAACCATGAGCGAACCGGCCAACCCGTGATGCGGCCGCTCTGGTATGAATTTCCGAATGACAAGCTGACGTATTTGATCGGTGATCAATACATGGTTGGAAGCGACCTTCTCGTCGCACCGGTCGTGAAAGAAGGGGTGCGGAATCGAGAGGTGTATCTTCCGGCGGGAGCGGCATGGATCGACTGGTGGACCGGAGAGCGAATGGAAGGCGGTAAGCAGTATCGGGTTGAGGCGCCGCTGGACCGGCTTCCGCTATACGCCCGTGCCGGCGCGATCGTCCCGACTCAGGAAATCGTTCAGCACACGGGCGAAATGCCCGGTTCTCCGATCACACTAAATATCGCCGCCGGCATCGAGCCCGGCCGAACCGATGTATCGAATCTACATCAGGACGCCGGCGACGGATACGGCTACCGGCTGAACGAATGGCGGAATATTCGAATGGAGCATCGACAAGGGACATTGCGAATAACGCGCAGCGGCAACTTCGACGGACAACGGATCCGTTACCTGGAGATCGTCGGCCTGACCGCGAATCCGCGCGAAGTCAGAGGAGATGGAAAGAAGCTCGATCACACCTATGATGCGGCGAGGAGGCGTGTCCGAGTTGAACTGACGGATGGTGTCGAGGAGATTTCTTTAACCCGGTAAAGAAGGCAGAATCTTAATGGCAGAAGACGCAGATACAGCGGATCAAAAAATCTATTTTAAATATCCGCGGATCTGCCGCTAAGGCTGTTGGAAAGTGGCAACTATTTCGCTTTCGTAACTCTTGCCGTCGAGTTCCTGACGACCAGCGTCGGCTCCACGCTTAGTACTTCCGGTATCTTCGCTTCCTTACCCTCGGCGAGCCGCTCGAGCAGCGTCAGCGCCGCGAGGCTTCCCATCTCGAAAAGCGGCTGTCTGATCGTCGTCAGCGCCGGGTTGTGAAACGCGGCTGCATAGATGTCATCGAAGCCGAGAACGGACACGTCGGCGGGAACACGCAAACCCATCTCCTCAAGGGCCCGAATCGCACCTATCGCCGAAATATCATTGAACGCAAAGACAGCCGTGAACTTCTCGCCCGTCGCTAAAAGAGTTTTCATCGCCAAGTAGCCGACTTCCGGCGACGGTGAATCACCCTGCAATTGGATCGTTAGGCGCCGGTCGATCGGAATACCACGTTGCGCGGATGCCTCGCAGATGGTGTCGAACCGAACAACTGTATCCGAGCTGAACTCCTGCCCTTTGATAACGGCGATGCGCCGATGGCCGAGGTTGTACAAATGACCGATGCCAAGCTCGGCGGCGTGCTGATGATTGAGGATGACGTTCGTTACACCGGAGACGTCTTCATGTCCCGAAACATTTACGGTCGGAAGATTTGGTTCGAACCTGATCGGCGTGTCGACCGCGATGACACCCTCGACCTGCCGTTCGGCCAGCATCCGAGGCAAGTCGACGAGCAGGTCCTCGCGGTGAAGATGGCTCGCCGTTAAATAAAAATATCCCTTCGTAGAAAGTACGGCCTCAACGCCGTTGAGGACCATCGATGAATAACCGTCACTGAGTTCAGGTACGATCACGCCGAATGTATGGGTACGCTGAACGCGGAGAGAGCGTGCAAGATAATTAGGTTTGTAGTTAAGCTCGCGAGCAGCCGAAAAGATACGGTCTTTCGTTTCCTGCGGTATCGAGACTGCAGTGGGCGCATCGTTGAGAACGAGCGACAGGGTGGTCGTTGACAGTTTCAGATGCGCCGCAAGTTGCTTGAGGCTCACAGTCTCTCCTTTCGGCGAAACTAACGCGTCAGGGCCATCTATTCTTTTGGGCTTGCGAGGCATGGCAGAGATAGTCGCACAGCAATAAACCCAAATCAAGAAGGTTCGAAACCTCCCGCTACCTATAATTGGTATTACCAATTTTCGGATGTTCTTTTCTTAGTTTGACTTAGCTCAAGTACAAAAAACTGTTGACAATGAAAATCGAAGGGTGCTATAAAGCTACTAAAACGATTTACTAAAACGATTTAGCGTTTCAGAAACGAGCATCATCAGACCCCAAATCTTCTACGAAAAGTGCTCGGCTTAACATCACTTCGGGCTTTTAACCACAATTTCGGGAGGAATCTTATGCGGCTAACCATACTAAGGCTTACCAATCTGTTGGGCTGTCTGGCTCTCATTGCCTTTTTTTCAGTCCTGGCAAACGCGCAATTTCGAGCCGGTATACAGGGTGTCATAACCGATAGCGCGGGCGGTACTATTCCGGGCGTCACGGTCACTCTCACAAACACTGAGACAAACCAGTCGCAAACGACCACAACGAGTGACGAAGGATTCTACCGATTTTCGAACCTGCCGCCCGGAATATACACGGTCGCCGCCGAGAAGACGGACTTTAAAAAAATCCTCAACGAGAACGTGAAGGTGGATGCCGAAACTGTTAGAGGCGTGGATCTCGTGCTCGAGGCGGGTGGGATCAGTGAAACGGTTACTATCCAAGCGGACAATTCAGGGATCGAAACCGAAGATGCAAACATACGCAAGGTCATCACGAACGACGAAATATTAAACCTGCCGCAGGTCGGCCGCGACCCGTATGAGCTGGCACGTCTTACTCCAGGTGTATTCGGCTCAGGTGCCCGGTCATCCGACGGAGGTTCCGCTGCTTTGCCGAATACGACCGGCCCGGGTGGTTCGAACGTCGGAATTTTCGGAACTGAGAATCAGGTTCCGATCGTTGCTAACGGCCAGCGGCTCTCGGCGAATAATTACCAGGTTGACGGTACCAGCGTTAACAGCCAAACATGGGGTGGAGCGGCCGTGATCACGCCAAGCCAGGAATCTGTAAAAGAAGTACAAGTGACCTCCAGCACCTATAACGCCGAAGACGGGCGCAATAGCGGGGCGACCGTGCGTGTCGTCACTCAGAACGGCACAAACGATTATCACGGAAGCCTTTTCTTTAAGTACAACGATCCGGGCTGGAATGCCTATAACCG
>JBDTMK010000350.1:0-3018 GCA_039934315.1 Pyrinomonadaceae bacterium
CCTCGCTTTTCTTCCGTACCGAACTCTTTTTGCTCGTAGCCGGGCTGAAGGTTTCTTTTTTCCGGCAGGATCCAGATCTGCAGCAAATGCGTCCGGTCTGTTTGCGAACTGTACTCACTATGTAAGACTCCGGTGCCGGCCGTCATTCGCTGGACCTCGTTGGGCCGTATCGGCTCTCCGTTACCCATCGAGTCCCGGTGCGAAAGCTCGCCCGAGATCATGTATGTGATGATTTCCATGTCGCGATGCCCGTGTTTCGGAAAACCTTGGGCCGGTTCGATAAAATCTTCGTTAATTACCCGGAGGTTTCTAAAGCCCGTAAAATTCGGGTCGTAATAATCCGCAAATGAAAATGAAAAGCGTGTATCGAGCCAGCCGTGATTTGCATGGCCGCGTTCGTTCGATCGTCTGATGTTGATCATAATTCCCCTTGTTGTCCTCTTTTGCGTCTTCCGCAACTCGGCGTGATTTCTTTTTTCAGGCAAAGCCGCGAAGCCGCAAAGCTAATACAAGAAGTTTATCGCTTCGCATTCGGGTTGTAATCACTAATTCGGGTGAGATGTTTTAAACGCGGAGATCTCGTAGAACGCGGAGATCAGCAAAAAAGTTTCTCTGCGGTCTCCGCGTCCTCTGCGTTATAAGGTTTGACGATCCGAGATCACGATTTACAAACAACCATCAGCCCATCCCGTATCGGCAACATAACATTGGATACGCGAGCATCTGCCAGCACCATCTGATTGAAATCGTGAAGCGCCTGCGTGTTCTCGTCCTTTTCAGCTTCAAGGACCTTGCCGCTCCAAAGAACATTGTCGGCGATGATGAAGCCGCCGGGCCGAACTTTGTCGAAAACGAGATTGTAGTAATTCGAGTAGTTCGGTTTGTCGGCATCGATAAAGACGAGATCGAAGGTTTCGGGAAGCGACGGGATGATCTCGACCGCATTGCCGAGGTGAAATTCGATCCGATCCTTGAACGAGGTCTTCTCGACATACGACCGGGCCACTTTGTTCGTCTCTTCGTTTACATCGAGCGTTATCACCTTTCCGCCATCGACCAAACCTTCTGCGAAACAAAGAGCGGAATAACCGAGATACGTGCCGATCTCGAGCACAACTTTCGGCCTTATCATCCGCGAGAACATACTCAGTACACGGCCTTGAACGAATCCCGAAAGCATCGATGAATCTTCATAGTGCGAGTAGCAATGTTCGCGAAGCTCCTGCAAAATCTGGCTCTCACCCGAGGTGAAGTGCTCCGCGTATTCGGTTAGTTCGTTCTTTATTTCGTTCATGCTGTTTTCCGGAATGTAATTCTGTAGTTGAGCAATTGTTAATTTAGTAATGAGAAATTATAGATCGATGCGGACAAGACCTCTTTTTATCGCAGTCGTCGCCGCGGATGTCCGATCAGACACGCCGATCTTATCGAAAATATTTTTCACGTGAGTCTTGACCGTGTTCTCGCTCACGTCAACGGCGAATGCGATCTCCTTGTTCGACATTCCGCCGACCAGCATCCTCAGCACGTTCGTTTCAGCCGGTGTCAGATCTTCCTGTCCGAGATTGTCGCTCAGGATCTGCGCGATTTCGTCGGGAATATATTTGCGCCCCGCCGCTACCGTTCGGATCGCGGTGATCAGATCTTTCGGCTCGACATCCTTGCAGATATAGCCCGCCGCACCTTTCTTCAAGGCCTTGGTGATCTCGGCGTCACCCGCATGCTCGGCCAGAACGATGATCTTCGCCTTTGCATCTTGAGTGAAATAATTGTCGAGGTCGTCGATCGAGCAGGAATCAGGGAAGCGAAGGCCGAGGATGGTAACATCGGGTTTCACGCCGCGAAAAAGCTGAAAGCCGTCTGCCGCGTTGTCGGCTTCGACGACCAGATCGATATCTTCCTCACCTACGACAACAGACCGAATGCCAAGTCTTGTAAGCGGCTGATTCTCGATAAGAAGGAGTCTGATCATCGGGGGCAGTCCCGCGTTTAGCACGTTGTTTCTCGTCAGCCAGCGACAATTAACCGCGGATAATGCAGATTATTCAGATAAGGAAATCCATCTGCCTTCGATCCGGGTATCTCCGTCATCAGCGGTTAACGAAAGCGAACACCGAAGGTTCGCCGCTTTCCCGCGATACATTATTTTGCAAGCTCGGCAGTGAACTCGACTATCGGTTTAAAGAGATCCGTCTCGTAATTCGTTGCCACATGCTGCATTATCACGGTCATTCGTTCGAGGCCCATTCCCGTATCCACTGAGGGCGCGGGTAACGGCGTCAGCTTGAACGAACCGTCCGGTTCCTGCGTTCGGTTGTATTGCGGGAAGACGAGATTCCAGAACTCCATCGTCGTATCGCCGGGGCCATTGACCCAGTGCGCTGAATTCTTTTCCGGGTTATCAGGCTCGTCGCCAAGGTAGTAATTTATTTCGGAACTTGGTCCGCACGGGCCGGTGTCTGCCATCTGCCAGAAATTGTCCTTACGTCCGAAAGGCAGAATTCTTTCGGGAGCCGCACCCATTTTTATCCAAAGATCGCGAGCCTCTGTGTCGGTCGGAACTTCCTCGTCACCTTCGAAATACGTAAACCACAGCCGGCGCTTATCCAGCTTGAATTCGTTGATCAGCAGATCCCAGGCATACTCGATAGCCTCTGTCTTAAAATAATCGCCAAAAGAAAAATTCCCGAGCATCTCGAAGAAAGTGTGATGCCGGGCGGTCTTGCCGACCTCGTCAAGATCGTTGTGTTTACCTCCGGCACGGATGCACTTTTGCGTCGTCACCGCGCGATTGTAATCGCGCTTTTCCACGCCGAGAAAGACGTCCTTGAACTGGTTCATTCCCGCGTTAACAAACAGAAGGGTGGGATCATTCGCAGGAAGAAGAGGAGATGAAGGGACGACTTTGTGCCCGCGCGCCTCGAAGTAATCGAGGAACTTCTGTCTTATTTCATTACCTGTCATTAGGAGAAAATTGTAGCACAGGGGATTAAGCCTTTAACGCAGAGACCGCGGAAA
>JBDTMK010000351.1:0-2993 GCA_039934315.1 Pyrinomonadaceae bacterium
ATCAATGCAATGTCGGCGCTCGTGGATAAAGCGAACTGGTATTTAGGATCCAGCTCAACCGCTCGCGCGGCGCTCGCAATGGCATTCTTTCGATCGCCGACGGAATTTTCCAAAGCGGCCCGGGAAGCCCAGATTGAAGCGGTGGGATTCGCCTTGCTCGTAAGGCTCCGGATCCGGGTGAGCAAGGAGCGTAGAATCTCGGGCGAGGCTTTTGTCTTCAGACGAAGCTCGGTCATGGCAGCGTAAGCAGGGAAGTTGAGCTCGTCGGCCTCGATTGCCTGCGATAAGTATTTTTCCGCTTCGGGAAACTTGTTTTTTCGGACAAGCACCGACCCTAAGCTCGCGAGCGAGAGGGACCAGTTGTCACGCAGATCCAGCGCCTTTCGAAAAGCGGATTCTGCTTCGTCAAATCGTCCAAGGGATTGATACGCGTTTCCGCGCTGGAGCTCGGCTTCGGGGAAATCCGGAATGAGTTTGAGCGCTTTCTCATAATTCACGATCGCCGCTCCGAATTCTCCTTTTTCATGAGCGTCCTGGCCCTCATTGAACAATGCGACTGCTTCACTCGAATGGTCGTCATCATCCTGAGAAAAAGCATTGCCGCAGAGCACGAAAATCGACAAGATCGCAACAGCAAGAAGCATTGCTCCACCAGCGGTCGGGAAAAAGTCTTTTCTGAAATCGGAGTTCATCTTATTGAGGCGGTCGCCGCGATGTTATCACCCGGAAAGAAAAAGTTCCGAGCGAACCCCGGGACTTTTGATCGCAAACGTTTGCGTTGCACATTTCGCGTACGATAAGATTTCGCTTTGTTAGAAGTTGGCCAAGCACAGTATTTAACCCGGGAAATGATCGAAAACGCGCACGCGGTCCAGACATCTTCGACAACGAAATCCTCCGAGCAAAAGGAAACGAACCTGCGCCGTATGATGCGGGAAATGAAGTCGGTGTTGGTTGCGTACTCCGGCGGAGTCGACAGCTCTTACCTCGCGTTGATCGCGAGTCAGGAGTTGGGTCGGAGCGCGTTTTGCATCATGGGAATTTCGCCCAGCGTATCGGATTATCAAAAAGCTGGAGGCCAAAGTCTCGCCAACGCGTTCGGTTTCAATTTTGAAATGCTTCCGACGTCCGAGCTTGAAGACGCAAACTATACCGCCAACCCAACGAACCGATGCTACTTTTGTAAATCCGAGCTGTACGACAAGCTGGTAGCCACCGCTCGTGCAAGAAATATTTCGTTCGTCGTTGACGGCACGAATGCCGACGACATCAAGGATCATCGCCCGGGGCGCGCGGCAGCGGCCGAAAGGTCAGTGAAAAGTCCTCTCGCGGAAGTGGGCTTTACGAAACAAGACATTCGCGATCGAAGCAAGGCTCACGAGCTGCCGACTTGGGACCGGCCGGCGAGCCCTTGCCTCTCTTCTCGAATTGCTTACGGCGTTCCAGTGACGCTCGAGCGGCTGAGCAAAGTGGAGCGGGGCGAAGAGTTTTTACGAGGCGAAGGCTTTCGCGAGTTTCGGGTTCGAGTACATGATGACCTCGTGCGGATCGAGATCGCGCCGGACGAAATGGCGGACGTTCTTAATATCGAATCTGCCCGAAGGCTTTCCCAGAAATTCAAAAGTTTAGGTTTTCGTTTCGTGACTCTTGACCTCGGTGGTTTTAGGTCCGGAAGTCTGAACGACGATAGTTTGATCAGAAATAATTTGGAGAATTGAACAAAGATGGCAAATCCGATGGCAGACGAAATGCGGCGCTTCAAGGGAAGTGATGAAAAGAACCCGTTTGAAGCAATGAGTGAGCGGTTTGATAAGGCCGCTCAACTTCTCGGGCTCGATACCGACCTCTATGCCGTAATGCGTGTTCCAAGCCGTGAGTTGAAGGTTTACATCCCGGTAAGAATGGATACCGGGCACATACAGGTTTTCGAGGGGTATCGTGTACAGCACAACTTTGCTCGCGGCCCGGCAAAAGGCGGAATTCGATACGCCCCAGATGTGTCGCTCGACGAGGTAAAGGCGCTTTCAGCGTGGATGACCTGGAAATGCGCAGTCGTGAACGTTCCGTTCGGCGGCGGTAAGGGGGGCATAATTTGTAATCCGCAGCAGATGTCCATCGGCGAGCTTGAGCGGCTGACGCGACGATATACGGCTGAGCTCATTGATTTCATTGGTCCCGACAAGGACGTTCCGGCTCCCGACATGAATACGAACGAGCAGACGATGGCCTGGATCATGGATACATACTCCATGCACGCGCGTCATACCGTGACAGCTGTGGTTACCGGAAAGCCGGTTGCTCTTGGTGGCTCACTCGGGCGTCGCGAGGCGACGGGGCGCGGCGTTTTGTTCACCGTAAATGAAGCCATCAAACGCTTCAATCTCACGCCGCCGCAAACCTCTGTAGTTGTTCAGGGCTCGGGGAACGTCGGCGGGATCGGCGCCCAGCTGATGCACGAGAGCGGTTATAAGGTGACAGCAATTTCAGACATCGGTAGCGGCATACACAACTCTAATGGCCTGGATATCCCGGCTGTTCTTAAATACTTGCAAAAAAATCGTTCACTAGAGGGCTATCCCGAGGCGGATCAGGTGGGAAACAAGGAGCTTCTCGAGATCGAATGCGACGTGTTGGCACCGTGCGCAACCGAAAATCAGATCACTTCTGAGAACGCCGGCAGAATTAAATGTAAAATTCTTGCCGAAGGTGCGAACGGGCCGACGACGCCGAAAGCTGACAAGATTCTTCACGATAAAGGTATTTTCGTAATTCCCGATATTCTCGCTAACGCAGGCGGAGTGACCGTCTCCTATTTCGAGTGGGTGCAGGATCGCATGGGGTACTTTTGGCAAGAGAGCGAGGTCAACGCTCGACTCGAAGATAAGATGGTCGCTAGCTTTAATGAACTGTGCCATTATGCTGATAAACACGCTGTCGACACTCGTACCGCAGCGTATATGCTAGCGATCGACCGAGTCGCCTATGACACAAGG
>JBDTMK010000352.1:0-2992 GCA_039934315.1 Pyrinomonadaceae bacterium
CACGATATTCGGACGACGAAAATACGCCGCCATCTCAAGTCTTAAGCTCACTACTTCGCCGTGCGTTTTGCCTTTTCGCGGGGAACTCGGTGCCGTAGTAGTCGTGCCGTTCGGCATGTTCGGGAAGCCCTGCGGCGGAATACCCGCGCCTTGATCTACGACCGCTCCGAGCTGATTCGGTCCATTCTGCTTCGGATGCGCCTCGGCATCGGATGGTTCAAGCTCAACGGCACTCACAACAACGAAATCGTTTCCCGTTTCGACCTCGCGGATGAACCTTCGAATATTTTGGTAAGAACCCTCGACAGTCATCGTGACGTAGACGCCCGGAAATAAACTCCTGTATTTAGCGCGGCCTTTCTCATCTTCGGACTCCGTTACGCTATTCAGATCTGCGGTTTCGAGCGGTGAATAGTCGGGGCCGCTTGTGTTGACAAGCCCGTATGCGCCGATAAGGCCGTTGATCCGCTGGTATAAAGAGGTCCGTCCACTCGAAGCGACCGGCAGATACCGCGATTCGAAATCATCAACACTCGCCATGAGTTTGCTGACCTGCGTCTCGGTATCCCTGATGTCGCCGTACTTGCCTTGGGCTGCGATCAATTCTCTTTCAAGCCCATCGCGTTTCGTACGGGCTTCTTCAAGCTCGCGTTTCGCGGGAGCGACCATGAAAATGTAGAGCATCGCGACGATGAACAATGCAACCATCGCAAACGCAACGGTGACAAGTTCGGCCGGTCCCCACATTCCGCCATACACCTTTCGCGGACGATTGGCCGGGACGATATCTATTCGCGGTTCCTTGTCGATGACGATCGTCTCGTCCTGGGTGAGCAGCACGGTCCGATCCGCTTCATCAATTACAACAGCAGAATCGCGGGTCTCGCCGTACTCATTTACGAGGATCTTCGGCTCGGTCACCGGCGGCACATTTGTTTGGTCGAGAGGTTTTTCGTCCATGCTACTGGCTACCTCCCTGATTCGTTTGAGCGATCTCACCCGCCGCAGTGGGTGCATAACCGTAGGCCGGCGTGTAAACCAAGTGCAGCGTATATTCCGTATATGTCAGCCGCTCGTTTTGCTGGCGATCCTGGCCCCGAAGCTCTGCCTGAAACAATCCGGAATTGTTCATGTTGGAGATCATCGTCACGACTGCGGGGTAGTCGCGGCTCAACACCCCGAAATCGAGCTCGGCCTTGATCCGATCACCGTCTTTGTAAATGTTCTCGACCGCGACCCGCGACGCGCTTACGCTACCGGGAAGAACGGCCTCGAGGTCCGCGAAAAGGCGGGACCATCCAAAAGTTTTGTTGGCGACCAACTTATGCGATGCAATGAGCAAATTTTGCTGCTCGGGCGTGAGCTGCTTTTGGACCTCTCCGGCTTGCCCTCTCAACGCAGCTATATCGTCCTCCATCTGCTTGATCTGAGTTTTCGCGATCTCGGTCTGCGAGCCCACCTTGTTTAGCTGTGCAAAACACAGCACACCGCCGGATACCGCCAACCCGAGGAGCAAAAGCGAGATCAGGTACGGCGTGGTTCTGTTTCGAAACGGCCGGCTAGCTAGATTGAGTTTGGTGATCACTGGTCGTAATGCTCTGAAAAACTAATTTTGCGGTCGAATTCAAGGGCGCGCGAAAAAAAATAGATTAACACGTATAGAATTCTCTGTCTTTCACGGGCTGTAGGATGCAAAAGTTGCAAAAAGAGTTACTCGTGACGTGACGGCAAGGTGATGGTTAATTCGTCTTCGGTAAGATCGTGATAAGCGCAGACGCGGTTGCGGCCTTCGCGCTTAGCCCGATACAGCGCCGAATCTGCCATTTCGACCAGTTCGATGGGATCTGAAGAGTCCTGCGGGAAAGCCGAGATACCTAAGCTAATAGTGATGTGATGTGTCGATGCGGGCTGCCCTGTCCTGACCACTGTAAATTCCTGGGCTTCGATCGCCGTCCTTATGCGCTCTGCGGCGACCATCGCCTGGCCCATCTGCGCATCCAGCAGAAACGCTGCGAATTCCTCGCCGCCAAACCGGGTCGCCGCATCGCCACTCCGCATGATCTCGATGATCAACCCGCCGATTTCTTCAAGCGTTTTGCTCCCCGTCAGGTGCCCGTAGGTATCGTTCACGTTTTTGAAGTGATCGACGTCCATCATCAGGACACAGAAAGGCCGCCCCTCGGATTTCGCACGTGCCGCTTCCCGCCGGAGCTCGGAAAAGAACGATCGGCTCGACAGCAGGCCCGTCAGGTCGTCATGCGAAATAAGACGATGGATCTGACGTTGGTATTCGCGATCGATCTCGTCAAGAAGGTCGAATCGCAGGATATGCTCCCCGACGGTGATCTTATCGCCATTCTGAAGTATCTCCCGCGATATCTTTTGGCCGTTTAGCAGGGTCCCATTTCTCGAGCCGAAGTCCGTAAGAACATAATCCAGTTCATTCGTTTCCTGATTCAAGACCTTATTGATTCGGGCGTGTTGGCGCGAGACCATCGAGTCGTTAACGCGAACGTCCGCTTCCAGCGCGCGGCCGAGAATTACTTCTTCGCGCTCGAGCGGGATTGGAACAGCGATCAGTTCCCCGCTTAAAAAAACAAGCGCAGGGCGGAGATCACGTTTCATACGTTCGGGTTTCATCATATGGGCGGAGGCGAGAGTGAGGCGTGGAAGCCACGTATAGGATATCTAAACTTGCCCTAAATTTCCACAAGTTTTTGGATCAGGCCTGGAGAGGGAAATTGACGTTTCAGGAATACATTTCTGCTATTTCCCGTATTTCCCTATTGGCGCATACCATTAACAAAGCTTGAAGATTCTCATAATAAAACTCGGCGCCATAGGCGACATCATCCACACGCTGCCCGCACTGGCCGCAATACGGGCCGGTTTCCCCTTGGCCGATATCTCGTGGGTAGCGGAACAGCGTTCGGCTGAGATACTCCGCGGAAATGAGTTAGTCGACAATCTTATCGAGGTCGATACCAAATCG
>JBDTMK010000353.1:0-2976 GCA_039934315.1 Pyrinomonadaceae bacterium
TTTGTGTAGTACAAAGAATTCTCGCTCCGGAGCACGAACCACGAGGATTTGTTTTAGGGCAAATACGCGTCTTCGAATCGCGTGAACTGTTTCAGGAACGCGAGCTTGATCGTATCCGTTGGGCCGTTACGCTGTTTGGCGATGATCAGCTCTGCTATGTTCTTTTGATCTTCGGGAATTTCGTCGCCGCTTTTTGCATAGTAATCGGCGCGATATATAAAAGCTACGACATCGGCGTCCTGCTCGATACTTCCCGACTCGCGAAGGTCGGACATCATCGGCCGGGGCGGGTTACGAGCTTCCGGAGCGCGCGACAGCTGCGACAACGCCATGACCGGCACTCCGAATTCCTTTGCGATCGTCTTAAGGTCGCGTGAGATCTGCGAGACTTCCTGCTGGCGGTTTTCATTTCGCCGCGAACTTCCCATCAGCTGCAAGTAATCGACCATGACGAGGTCTAGTTTCTTATTCTCGGCGGCGAGACGGCGAAGCTTAGCCCGCATCTCGAGAACGTTGATTCCGGGAGTGTCGTCGATGTAGATGTTGGTCGCAGCAAGTGTTCCGATGGCTTCGGCGAGCCGAGCCCAATCTGACTTCGAAAGCATTCCGGTTCTCAAATTTCTCGCATCTACAGAAGCCTGCGAGCTGAGCATACGCATGACCAGTTGTTCTTTCGACATTTCAAGTGAGAACACCGCCACCGTCGCGCCTTCGCTGACAGCCGCACGCTGTGCAATGTTCAGAGCGAGAGCTGTCTTACCCATCGACGGGCGAGCTGCGACGATTATCAGATCGGCGGGCTGAAAGCCCGACGTGATCTGATCAAGATCGCGGAACCCGGTCGCAAGCCCGGTCAGGGCATGGCTGTCGTGACGAGCATACTCCTGTATCTTCGTAAAAACATTTTCGGCGATGGGCTGGATCCTCGAGAAACCCTGCCGCTCTTCCATCTCAGTAAGCTGGAAGATCATCTGCTCGGCGTGATCGAGAACGACCTCAGCATCCTCTTCCTCTTCGAGCGCCTCACTCGTGATCTCGTTGCAAGTACGCACCAATGAACGCATCATCGACTTGTCGCGCACGACTTTGATGTAATCCTTTACGTCCGTAAAATGCGGCAGCCCGTACGTGAGATTCGTGATGGTGGCGATTCCGCCGATCGAGTCGATCGAGCCTTCCTTTTTCAGTTCCTCTCCGATAAGGATCGGGTCGATCCGCTTCGAGGTCTCGAAAAGCGAGATCATCGCGCTGAAGATGCGACGATGAAGCGGCCCGTAAAAATCTTCCGGCTTTAGGTGCTCGACCGCCTGGGAGATCAATACATTGTCGAGGAGTATCGCGCCCAGAATGGCGCGTTCACTCTCTTCGCTGCTTGGAAGCGGACGTTCTAGAAATTGCTCTCGTCGAGGGTCGGGGAATGCAAATGCCATGTCTATGAGAAAGGAGAATGGACTATTCTAAGTCGAAAGACGCGGCGTGTAAATTTTTGCCTCAAACAATTTTTTGAGGCAATAAAAACCGCGTCCGGAATGCCGAACGCGGTCGGTTAGTTTTCCACAGGAGTCGAATTATTTACTCTTCGTTCGCTTCTGTCGTCTCTGCGACGTCCGTCGCTTCCGTTTCCGTAACGGCAGGTTCGGTCTGCGCATCGTCAACCTCAGCCTTCGCCTTGCGGCCCTTTTTTTCCGCCTTCGCTTCAGCGACTTCGCCGCCTTCGGCAGTAACCTTGACCGGTACGTGCAGAACCACTTCGCGATGAAGTTTGACGTTCACGGTATATTCACCGGTTTCCTTGATCGGGTCGCGCAGACTGATCTTGCGCCGATCGATCTCGTAACCCTTCGCCTGCAGAGCTTCGGCGATATCCATCGATGTCACGGAACCGAACAGCGTACCGCCTTCGCCCGCTTTCCTTTCGAACGCAAGCTCGATCACGCCCATCTGTTCCTTCTGGGCCTCCGCCGTCGACTTCTCTTCAGCTGCTCTCTTCAACAGGGCTGAACGCTCCTGTTCGATCTGCTTTACGTTTCCCTTGGTCGCCAGCGTCGCAAGGCCATGCGGCAGCAAATAATTGCGCGCGTAACCGGCTTTTACCTTGACGATCTCGCCCCGGCCGCCGAGAGCTTCGACATCCTCTCTTAATAGAATCGTTGTATTTGCCATGATAATTTCTCTCTATCAGGACCGGCTTTTTTCAGCCTTACTTCAAACCGGCGTGCCGGTCGATAGGCGATTTGCACAATCCACAATCCCAAATCCCAAATCCCAAATGGGAAGTTATTCCCACACGAACGGCAGTAAAGCCATCGAACGTGCGCGTTTGATCGCCGTAGCGATTCGCCGCTGGTCCTTGGCGGAAATCCCGGAGATACGCCTCGGCATGATCTTTCCTCGCTCCGGAATGAACTGGCGAAGAAATTCCACATCCTTCCAATCGATGTAGTCCGGCACGACTTGACGCGGCCTTCGACGCTGGTACCGGCGCGGAGCCTTGTCGCCGAACTGCTCTTCGCCGCCCGTCATCATGTCCCGATCTCTTACTTCTTCTACTTCTCTATCAATCATATTTTCTCCCGGCGTTAGACCGCCGCCTCCGGCGCCGCTTCTTCAGTCGGACGGAATTTCGCACGCGTCGCTGCACGCTTCTCGCGCTTGCCCCTCATCTTCTCCGCTTTCTTACGATCTTCGTCGACGCGAACGGTGATAAACCGGATGATCATGTCGTTGACGCGCATGCGGCGTTCAAGCTCCGCGATTTCCTGACCGGAACCTTCGATCTCAAAAAGAATATAAAAACCCTCGGTTTTCTTCTTGATCGGATACGCGAGCGTTCGTCTTCCGCCGTCGTCCATTCGAACGATCGTTCCGCCCTCTTTCTCGATCAATTTTCCGACTGCTTCATTCAATTTTTCGAGCTTGTCGGCCGGCGTTTCCGGATCGACGATATACATTACTTCGTATGTCCTATTTGCCAAT
>JBDTMK010000354.1:0-2976 GCA_039934315.1 Pyrinomonadaceae bacterium
GCGATGATCATATTTCTCGCGATCAAACTCGTCACAGGCAGGGTCAGAAAGGCCGTCGAAGAATGGGAGCATGCGGATCCCGAAAGCGCCTTCATACTTCACCTAATCGAGCGGTTCCCACGTCTCGAGCAAGCGCGGGAAATACGCAGCCTGCCAGTTAGGTTTGCGCTCATACTTATTCCACTTATCGCGATCTTAATTCCCCTTGGACAGGCCTTCATGCGGCTTCAGAAAGAGATCTCGCGACAGCGGCAGGAAAACGTGATCAGACGCGAAGTCACGGATATTTGGCAGCAGCATTTTCAACAAAGATCGAACGGAGTTCTAAGAAGCACGATCGACACTTTGACAGTTGCGGAGAAAGACGGCGCGCTCGATATCCGAATGCGCGTTTTCGACGACGAAACTTACGGCGCCGGCGAGAAGAGTGAGTTTGTAAATCTCATTGCCTCGCGCCTCGCGCGATCGCCCGACTCAATCCGCCTTCGCTTGACTGAGATCCCCACGGCTTCGGTTCTGACGTCGCTGCGCAAGACCGAAAAGGAATCCAGCCAGCCGTCTCTGTCCGAGCTTCACGCCGATCTTTCGCAGAGGATCGACGGCGCTTTGCGGGGCATCGAACTGCCGGTCGGCGCCCGGCTCGTCGGGCGCGAGGTCGTAACGGGTGCGACAGGCAAATTAAGGTTGAATGTCGTCTACCTCTGCGATACCAATATTGAAGGTGACGCGCGAGCGTCGTTGATCGGCGACATTCGAACTCGGCTGGATGACCCTACGACTGAGGTAAGTCTCGAGAGGATACCGACGGATATCGGTTACATCGATTTTGTCCGCAGGAGCTCTTCGATACCGGTACTCGGTCTTCTACAGCTCGATTTTGTCGGTCGCGTGATGAAGCAAAGTCCTGGTTTGAGCTTGGTCGTTTCTCTCCCGTCGAGCTCCCGCGAGGCGACTTCCGTTCAGAACGAACGATTTGAAGCTGTCATAGGTCACCTGGAATCCCGGTGGCAGATATCGGCGAACAGGATCTCTAGGTCTGCTGAAAGTGGAGAAGAAAGGACCCGGCTACGAGTTCAGTTGACCGGCTCTGTCGGTACGCCTTCGCCCCAGTGATGTTCGGCATCGAGAGAGGGCGCGAATCGATTCTCATCGCGGCGAGCAATTCGGTTCGTCGTCCACCATCGACGAGCCCTGTCGCGTGAAACTCTACTCCTGCTCTTCAATATGCGCATCCAGGATCTCCCGGATCTTGCCTATCTTCTCGTCAACTTCGGTAATTAACTCGTCGAACACAAGCTCCGAGATGACGCCGCTGCTGAGCATTTCTCCGAGCACGGCTCGGCGTGCGCGAAGTGCCTCGAGCTCCGCGTCTTCGCGCTCCTCGTTTTGAAGCTCCGGATGTTCAGCGATCAGCGATTGCTGATCTTTCAAGTGCCCTTCCACTTCGAGTCTCAATTTTGGCTCGAGTTCCTCCCATGTTGCTTGTGTGATCAGCTTGTCGCGGTTAAGCCGCTCCAGGCTTTGCAAAGATGCCTGCGCTCCCATAAGACGTCCATGGCGGCGCTCGTATTCAAGCTCGACGTTTTCCGGTTGCCCGATGCCTAACCACCGCATCAGATATTGCATAGTGGTCCCTTGTGCGAGCAAAGTGAAAAGTACAACCCCAAAGGTCATGGTCCGAAGAAGGTCTCGCTGCGGCAGGGCGAGCGGAAGGCTGAGCGCAAGAGCAAGGCTAATGGCACCGCGCAGGCCTCCCCAGAACAGGACGTGCTGGTATGAGAATGGAATCGGCGTGTGTTTGAGACGCATATTGATCAGGCTCGTAATTCCGTAAACTACCAGCATACGGCTGAACAACACGGCTCCGAGGGCTACGGTTATGGGAACGATCGCGGCCCCGATCTCCGGCACGTTCACGTCTAGACCGATGAGCAGGAAAACAAGCGAGTTAGCGATAAACGCAAGATACTCCCAGAAATTAAACAGCACGATCTTCGTCGTCGGAGACATTCCTCTTGGCCCGACATTTCCGGTAATAATACCGGCCGCAACTACGGCGAGAACACCTGATACGTGGAATCTTTCGGCGACAAGAAAAGCGCCAAAGGCCAGAACGGTGGTGAGTGTCGTCTCGATCAAATAGTCGTCGACCCGCGCGATGATCTGGGCGATCACCCAACCGAGGCCCACGCCGATCAATATCCCGCCGGCTGCGACGCGAATGAAATCGATCGAGCCGGCGAGCAGGCTGATTGAACCTTCGGTGTGCTCGGCGCCAATCCCTCCGGCTGACATAAGTGCCGCCGCGAGCATCAGCTGAAAAATAACGATCGCGGTGCCGTCGTTGAACAGACTCTCACTTTCAACAAGGGTCGATAATCTTTTTGGAGCTCCGAGTGCCTTGAACAACGAAACAACCGCGACCGGGTCGGTAGCTGATATCAACGCGCCAAATACAAGCGCGGTCATCATTGGTATATTGAGAACGTAAGAGACTATCCCTCCGACAATAAACGTCGTGATCAAAACCCCGGGTATCGCAAGCCCGAGTATCGCCATGAGGTTTTGGCGGAGGTTCTTGAATTCGATGTGAAATGCGGCCTCGAAAACGAGAGGCGGAACGAACAGCGAAAGAATGAGCTGGGGGGTTAGATCGACTTCAAGCGGCTGTTGAAAGGTGATCAAGAGTCCGACCACAACCAGCGCCACCGTGTAGGGAATTTTCATCCGACGGACAGCGATGGCGACGATCGAGACGACCAGAAGTAACTCAATGACGAGAGTTTCGGTTGCAAGGAAAGTTTCCATCCGTTCTCAGCGGCCGATTTACATGGTAACCGCGGGTTGGTGAGATTTCGAAGACCGCTTTGACGCTCCGATCAGGAACCTATCAAAATCGAGCGGCCAGATCCGTGTACGACACACGACGTGAAACTTGGTCCACTCGAGCTGTCGGTCAAGGAAAAAGAAACCGTT
>JBDTMK010000355.1:0-2969 GCA_039934315.1 Pyrinomonadaceae bacterium
CGGCCGATGATCCGCGCCGTCAGAACTTTGTATTTGCTGTCCTCTTTTAGATTTAAGAGTGATCGAAGACGATCATTCTCGGCGGTGAGATCTTCTTTACCTTTGATGTCGAGCTCGAGTTCCTGAACCTTCTGCTTGAGAAGGTCGTTGTCGCTTTGCGCCGAGCGAAGGTTTGATATCGAGCTGAAGTAATTTGAAAAACCCGAAGTGATGCTTGTGACCGGTGACTGCACGAAGTCGGCGGCGGACTGCGACCAAACTCTGATGATGCGCTGCCCGGAATTGATCTCGCGGGCGTCGAACGCCATCAACATAAAGTTTCCCAAAAGCAGAACTATCACCAGCCAAGGTGTCATCCGCCATACTTCTTGTTGACTACGCTCAACCATGATCAGTTGTCGGTTGTCGGTGGCCGGTGGTCAGTTTGGATCGGCCGACCACTGAATACTGACCACCGACCACTCTAATTACCTGTCATCAATGAATTATCCCACTTGACGCGTTTTAGCAGTTCGATGTCGGAGAGCATTTTTCCGGTGCCCAGGACCACTGAGGAGAGGGGATCGTCGGCGATCACGACCGGAAGACCGGTCTCGATCATCAGACGCTTGTCGAGATTTTTTAGAAGAGCGCCACCGCCGGTGAGAACGATTCCCCGTTCAACGATATCGGCTGACAGTTCGGGCGGGGTGCGTTCGAGTGCGACGCGGACGGCGTTTATGATCGTCGAGACCGCATCCGATAGAGCTTCGCGGATCTCTTCATCCGTCATCGTGATGGTCTTCGGAATACCTTCAATGAGGTTTCGGCCGCGAACGTCCATCGAGAGTGGCTCTTCGAGCGGGAAGGCGCTGCCGAGTGCGATCTTGATGGCCTCGGATGTTCGTTCGCCGATCAGAAGATTATATTTGCGTTTGATGTACTGGGTAATCGCCTCGTCCATCTCGTTGCCGGCGACACGAACAGCCCGGGAGTAGACGATGCCGGAAAGCGATATCACTGCGATGTCGGTCGTTCCGCCGCCGATGTCGACCACCATGTTTCCGTGCGGTTCGGTGATCGGAAGCCCGGCGCCGATCGCGGCAGCCATCGCTTCTTCCACAAGATAAACTTCCGAAGCCTTTGCGCGGTAAGCCGAATCTTCAACAGCGCGTCGCTCGACCTGCGTGATCTCGGAAGGGATGCCTATCACAACCCGCGGCCGCACCCATGACTTGCCATTGTGAGCCTTGCGGATAAAATGCTGGAGCATCTTTTCCGTAACTTCGAAATTCGCAATGACGCCGTCCTTCATCGGACGAATCGCAACAATATTACCCGGTGTGCGCCCGAGCATTTCTTTTGCGTCACGGCCGACCGCCTCTACCTGATTCGTTACTTTGTTGATAGCGACGATCGAAGGTTCCGAAACCACGATGCCGCGGCCTTTCGCATACACAAGTGTATTTGCTGTTCCGAGATCGATTGCAAGGTCGCTCGAAAATAAACTAAACAGTGATTTAAACGCCATTTTTTAATTCTTTATTCTGAATGAAGATTCAGACAGTTCTTGGTTGTTTAGAAGAGTTGCCGCCGCCCTCAAACATCGCTACTTGGGTATGATTTTATGAAGTGACCTTGGACCCCGAACGTCTAGTGAACAAGCATACACTCTTTCATCTGCGTTTTTCTACTGTAAACGCGGGATTTCCTAATTTTTTTTCACAAGTGGAAAAGGATCGCTGCATCGGTAGACGCCACTCGCGCTCGGTGCGCTTTTCCGGCGCAAAAAAAGGCGGTCATGCGACCGCCTTCATATTTGTCTTTCCCAACGAAGGTCATTCGTTAGCGACAAAGTCCTGATTAGTGATGGCCCCACTGACCGTAACGTCGACAGGCGGCGGGAAGGTAAGTAGTCTCGAATTGACGCCCATCGAGTAAGTCACCCCTGTCAGAACGTTGTCGAAACTGTAATAGCCAAAGGGATTAGTTAGCGCGATCCGCCTGATACCCATCGGTTCATTGAGGAACACGTAAATGTTTCCGACACCGCTGCCGTTCTGTCTAGTCACGCGCCCCGCGACTGAAACATTTACGGCAGTTTCGGGTGATGGACCTTGAATCTGTACCGTGATGGGGGCACCCGTCTTAAAGAAGCCGATCGTGGCGGTTACCGTCTGCGGCGGCCGATTCGAATCAAAACGGAAGTTGTACAGGGTTCCCCAACGCAGAGCGTTGGCGTTACTGTTCAGCGCAACGGTTTCGGAACTCCAACTGACCGACGTTGCGGTTTGTGTTGGAGCCCACGCAGCATTGCTAAATCCAGCGCCGCCGGTTCCGTCCGCGTTCCAGCCAGGATGCTGGGGCGGAGCGTGGAATCCAACATTGCTTAGCGTCACACCATTTCCGGTCGGCACGCTAAACGACTGTATTCCCCGATCGATATTCTGATTGTAGATCGCGTACTCGTAGTGCCAGACGCCGGGTGACGGGTTCGTCACTTTGTAGGCTAATGAGCCAATACCGTCGTTACCCGGATCGGGTCTTATCTCAACGGCGTTTGCTCCGGCCCATGCGCTTATGGCAGGTTTTGTCCGCTGCGTCACCGCAGCAGCCGAGAAAGTAAATGGACTGCCGGTCCCTATGACGTTATACCGTCGATACGAGACATTGTTGTACTGATTGCACTGTCCGGGATTTGCCTGACACCAGACGTATTCGTGCGGAGTGATGTACTGGCCCTCGGCATAATATGTTGCACCCGGATTCAGGGTCGTATTGAGATCGGCGATCTCGGTAAGGATTCTGTGCGCTGGACCCGTGTGCGCGTGTCCGCTGTGATCGTTATTAGGCGTCGCCGAATCGTTGCGAGGATAAGCTCCGCTAAACGGATTGATCCAAGCTCGCGAGCCAAGATTCTGACCGGAGTTCAGGCTTGCGCTATACGGATCTGAGCAGCCAGAGCCAAGCCTCGTTCCGCCTACGCCGTT
>JBDTMK010000356.1:0-2965 GCA_039934315.1 Pyrinomonadaceae bacterium
AAATCCAGCGGTCGGTCCGCCCGACCGGACGATGATGAAGATCATCTTCAGGAGGCGGACCAAAGTTGAGTGGACTATTAGCAGTCGGGGTTCCGCTGCGTCGCCCGGTTTGCCGAACAACATAGCTTTTTGTAGCCTTAGTCTTTCGATTTCGCTGTGAACGAACTACCTATTGGAATCTTTGACTCGGGAGTTGGCGGCTTGACGGTTTACCGCGCTCTGCATGCTCGTCTGCCCAACGAGCGGTTCGTTTATCTTGGTGACACTGCTCGTGTTCCGTACGGGACTAAATCGTTGGCGACGGTGGAGCGTTACGCGCTGGAGAATTCGGAATTTCTCGCATCGCTCGGAATCAAGCTGCTCGTAGTCGCATGCAATACCGCGTCCGCGCTGGCCCTTCCGAAGATCCGTGAGCGTATCGGGTTAGAAGTGGTCGGTGTAATCGGGCCTGGCGGGAGAAAGGCCGTCACTGAAACTGCGGACGAACCCGCCGCGAGAATCGCAGTGATCGCCACCGAAGCGACAATTTCAAGTAACGCTTACACGAACGCGATCACGCGTGCATCGGAAACTGCGACCGTATTTCAGAGCGCGTGCCCTCTGTTCGTCCCGCTTGCCGAGGAGGGTTGGACTACTGAGGCGGAAACCTTTTCGATCGCGGAGAAATATTTGAAGAAGGTGCGCGAGTTCGCTCCGCACTCGCTTGTTCTCGGCTGCACCCACTATCCGATCCTGCGGGACGTGATCCAAAAAACGGTCGGCGAACATGTTAAGCTAATTGACTCAGGCGAGGCGACAGCGGAAGAAGTTGAACGTTTATTAAAGGACAAAAGTCTTTCGAATCCGAACGAGATCAGCGGAGTGCGAGAACTCTGTGACGACCTTGATCACTTCTATGTAACGGACGCAGCTGACCGCTTCGCAAAGGTCGCGGAGCGGTTTCTCGGAACGACGCCGAATAAGCTGGAAGCGATCGAGGTTTATGGGGCAGACAAGCTCGTGAATAGTGAATAGTGATGAGTGATGAGTGAAAAGCGGGACACGGCAAAACTCTTTATCCTTATCACGCAGCTTTTATCACTGCTCTAACAAGTTATGACATACCAAAGGCCCGACGGCCGTGCCGTCGATCAGATAAGAAATACAAAGATCACACCAAACATTTCGCCTTATGCGGAGGGCTCTGCGCTCGTCGAAGTCGGCGGAACAAAAGTTATATGCACCGCGACCGTCGAAGATCGCGTGCCCATGTTTTTGCGGAACAAAGGAGTGGGCTGGGTGACCGCCGAGTACGCGATGCTGCCGCGAGCGACTAACACCCGCACGCAACGCGAAACACAACGTGGGGTGTCCGGACGAACACAAGAGATCCAGCGGCTGATCGGGCGAAGCCTGAGGGCGATCGTCGATACGAAACTTCTTGGCGAGCGGCAGATCTTTATTGACTGTGACGTGATCCAGGCCGACGGCGGCACTCGATGCGCGTCGATAACCGGGGCCTACGTAGCACTGGCGCTTGCGTGTCGTAAGCTCGTAAAAAACTCGGTTGTAAAAATGTCACCGCTCCGAAGCGAGGTCGCGGCGGTCAGTGTCGGCATTGTCGAGGCAACATCGGTTCTCGATCTCGCGTACGCGGAAGACTCGACCGCCGACGTGGACATGAACATCGTCTGTACCGGTGCCGGGAAATTTATCGAGATCCAGGGCACGGCGGAACGCGAGCCGTTCACGCGCGAGCAGATGAACGAAATGCTTGCGTTGGCGGAGAAGGGAATCAACGACCTGTTTGTGATCCAGCGAAACGCGCTTGGCTAATAACCTATGAGCGAAAAACAATTCGAAGGAAGGACGGCGATCGTTACCGGTGCGACACGCGGAATAGGAAAGGCCATCTCCCTCGGACTCGCACAGCGCGGATGCAATGTTGCGTTCAATTATTCGAAGAGCGCCGAAGAGGCTGAGACGTTAAAAGGCGAGATCGAAGCCCTCGGCGTAAAGGCACACGCCGCGCAGTGCGATGTCGCAAACACAGCGGCGGCCGCCGAGTTTGTCGGTCAGGTCAAAGAAGGTTTCGGCACGGTTGACTATCTCGTCAACAACGCCGGCATCACTCGCGATCAGCTTATCTTGCGAATGAAGGAAGAAGATTGGGACGCGGTAATCGACACGAACTTGAAAGGCGCGTGGAATTTCTCGAAGGCCGTCCTGCGTCCGATGATGCGGAACGAGAACGGCGGATCGATCCTGAATATCTCCTCGATCAGCGGCGTCGTCGGAATGCTCGGCCAATCGAATTATTCCGCTTCGAAAGCGGGAATGATCGGCCTGACGAAATCGCTCGCGAAGGAAGTCGCCAGCAAAAAGATCACGGTCAACGCGTTGGCTCTCGGATTAATCGAAACCGATATGGCCTCGGAGATGAATGCGGAATATCGCGAGAAGTTTCTTTCAATGATCCCGCTCGGACGGCTGGGCAACGTCCACGAAGTCGCGGAGATCGCGTGCTTCATTCTTTCGCCTTCCGCCACGTACATAACGGGTCAGGTCATACAAGCCGACGGCGGCTTGGCAATGTAGAACATGAACGATCTGCAGCAATCTGAAGAATCTGCGATAGAGCCGGACATCGCAGAATTCTCGTCGACCCCCGTCTACACATACATTCTTATCGGATCGATCGCCGTAGTTTTTGCTACGCAGCTTGTTTTCGGTGATGCAGCCAACTCTCTGTTTTCGCTTGTCGGTGACGAGTGGTCTGCCAGCGCCGCGGGTTTGGTTAAGTGGGAAGTGTTCAAGTATCACGAGTACTGGAGAATACTCACCGGCTCGGCGGTACACGGAGGGTTGATCCACGTCGTGATGAACTGCTACGCGTTTCTGATGTTCGGCAGATTGTGCGAGCTGCTCTCCAACCGCGCTCACATGGCCATCGTATTTCTTTTGGCCTGCATAGGCGGAGCCCTTC
>JBDTMK010000357.1:0-2930 GCA_039934315.1 Pyrinomonadaceae bacterium
GATGGATGGGTTGTCACGATCGACATTCTGATCGCGGTCATCTGTGCGGTCGTTTTTTTTCTCGTGCTTCTCGTAGTTCGCCAGTGGCACTTCGCGAGCGAGATCTGCGAATGGCTGTACCTGCGCGGAATTGCAACCGGAATCTTGGAGCACACACGGCTTCAGGTTCGGTTGTTCGAAAATTTTATCTACGGATTTTATCGCCGTTATCCGAAACGTTTCTTGCCGATCTGTTTGATCGAGGCGGCGTTTCATCTGCTCGGTATTTTTGAAGTCTGGTTCATACTGTCGCGCATTTCGTCCGCCAATCTTCTCGCAGCATTCCTGCTCGAATCGGTCAGCCGTTTGATAACGATCGTCTTCAAACTCATTCCGTTCGTCATTGGCGTCGATGAGGCAGGTGCGCAATTTGTCGCGGAAACGGTCGCGATCGGTGCGGGGATCGGCGTTACTCTAGCCGTGATTCGAAAGGGCAGGATCTTGTTTTGGACCGCGATCGGTCTGCTGCTGATCGTGAAGCGCGGACTGTCGGTTAAGGGTATGTCGAAGATCGAACCTTAACCGACTGCCCACTGCTTTCGGCCTTCTGCTTATACGACTACACGGCTCACATTCCCGCCGAGATTCCGTTCCGTATCTTTCCCTGTAAAAACTGACAGTTATATAGCGCGGACCGATGCGCTACCTTTGCGGTACGCTCGGCATTCTGTCTCTTCGTCGGGTAAATGTTTTTTAGAATTATCGGAGGGAAAAATGTTCAGACAATTTCTGCCCAAGATCGCGATGATCGTACTCGCGATGACGGCTTTCGTCGCCGCCGTAGAGGCGCAAAAGGTTCGCTACAACTTCATGCCCGGAACCGACTTCTCAAAATTCAAAACTTATAAGTGGGTCAATATTTCCGGCGCAGAATATCCAAACCAGCTGATCGACAATTAGATAAGGCAATCGATAGACCGGCAGCTCGGCAGCAAAGGACTGCAGAAGACGGATACCGAAGGCGCGGACCTCTACATCGGATACCAGGCAGCCATCAATCAAGAAAAGCAGTGGAACGCGTACAGCTCCGGTGGTGACTATTGGGGCTATGGCGGTTGGGGTGGCTGGGGCGGAAGGCGAGGAATGGGAGGAATGTCAACTACGACCATGACGACCAGCACCCTTAACATTGGAACGTTGAACCTGGACATGTACGAAGTGTCGACAAAGAGGCAGGTGTGGCGCGGCGAAGCAACTAAAACGTTGGGGAGTCCGAAGACACCGGAAAAGCTACAGAAAAATATCGACAAGGCAATGGCGAAACTGTTGAAGAATTACCCGCCCCGACCCGCTAAATAAAAAGCGGCGAATTGAATTCGCTGCTCGGGGAAAGGTAATCGCACGTCTCGGGGAGCCGTGACGGACAACTCAAGAATGATGGCGGCGGCGGTGGGAGACCACGCCGCCTTTACTGCGCCGCGCCGTGAACAGGAACGTCGCCGGTTTGGCCGAATCCGTAAGCGAAGAACTGTTTGCCGTCTCCGCCGTACACGCGGATCAGGCTGCGATTACCGCCGGTAGCCGAATCAACATCTGCAAAGACCAATCCGAAACCGTTGACGGTCGCGGGGATGTTCGTGCCGGGGATGACGAAATGGACTTCCATCATATGCGTGTTCCGTGGGACGAAAAGTCGTTGTGCGCTAAACGTCTGAAATATCGTCGAATAGGTCGCATTCACATTCCCGCACCCCCAAGGTCCGTGCGGAACTGGTCCACGATCGATTGCAGGCCCGCCGTGTATGCTCCGGATCCCTGTCGTACGACCCGAGCCGCGTTCGCCGGGATCACGGCCGATAAAAACACAATGCTATTAAAAACTGTATATACCGTTCTTCATAAACTTGATTCTCCTGATAATTTAACTGTCCCTTTTTTCATCGAACTGCTCATTTCCGTTAAAAGGTCCGTAAGACACAACAGAATGTTTTGCCCGTCCTCGATGCGGAAATGACAGACGTAGGACTGTGTGAACTCGAATAACTCGGAGGGAGTGGTTGAGAAAAGCTCTGCGGCATTCAAGATTGAAATGTAATCAGTTGTCTTCCCGCAGTCCCGACAAAAGCCAAGGTTCGTAGTCGTCCGTTTTCGAATGATCTTAATGTGCTCGATCTCAAGTACGGCCTCCCTATGCGATGACCGTTCCATATGATTTGAGGGTGATATCGTTACCGTCCGAAACGATTTCGCGATAAAATCAAAATCGTTCACACAAATAGTTTTAGCGGTACGTCTGTGAGTGTTTCTTTAGGATTGTGTGAAAGAATTCTGAAGAAAATGTGAAAGGCTCAAATGGAAGCTTCAGACTCGAAGATCTACAGTTTCGCCCGTTTTCGGCTCGATGCTGCCGAGCGCCTTCTGTTTGACGGCGATAAATCGATCCAGCTTCCGCCCAAAGCGTTCGATACTCTGCTGCTGCTGGTCACTAATTCCGGTAAGGTGCTCGCCAAGGAGCGGATGCTTACCGAGATATGGGAAGGCAGCTTTGTCGAAGAGAATAACCTCGCACAGAACATCTCGCTGCTTCGGAAACTGCTCGGCGAAAGCTCGGGCGCAAAATTCATCGAGACTGTTCCAAAATTCGGATACCGGTTCGTGGTCGCAGTAAAGACCGCCGAACCAGGCGAAGAAGTGTTCGAGACGACCAGGGCTCGCGTTTTTGTCGAAGACGATGAGCCACTTCATGTATCAAGAGGCTCGTCTCGCGTGGCGCTAACGGCCCGCTCGCCGGAAACACGCTACGTGCAAAACGGCGACGCGAACATCGCCTATCAAGTGATCGGCGAAGGCGATCTCGATATCGTTTTCGTGATGGGTTGGATCTCGCATCTGGAATATTTCTGGAAGCATCATTTGTTCGCGTCGTTTCTCGAACGGCTCGGCTCGTTCTC
>JBDTMK010000358.1:0-2909 GCA_039934315.1 Pyrinomonadaceae bacterium
ATACAGAAAAGATAGTGTTGAACGCTTTCGGTTTGGATCGCCTAGCAAATCCAAGATCCGAAATCCGAAGTCCAAAATCGAAATATGCCATCTACATCGATAGCTTGCGGCACGCTTCTCGTGCTAATCGGAATTCTCGGTTACATGAACGGCGTGATGACAAATCACGAGAGCAAGACCGCGTTGATCCCGGCCGCCGTCGGGCTTATTCTGCTTTTGCTTGGAATCTTTGCGCGGATGAAAGAGGGGTTGCGGAAGCACCTCATGCACGCGGCCGTAGTTGTAGCTCTTGTAGGTTTTCTCGCCAGCGCAGGGCGATTGTTTTCGAAACTCGGGGAATTAACTTACAACGCCGCGGTCGTCTCACAGGTCTCGATGGCACTCGTCTGCTTGCTGTTCGTGATCCTCGCGGTCAAATCATTCGTTGACGCCAGAAGGCGAAACGAAACGGCTTAGTAGTTTCTAGTTTCTTTGTTCCGAGTTTCTCGCCGACTTTAACTAGAAACTAGAAATCCGGAACCTGAAACTCTTAGTCCTATTTACACTCAAAACTCATTTCCACCAAAAGGCCGTCGCCGGTATTTTTCGCATTCATGCTTCCCTTGTGAGCCTTTATCGCCTGCTCGGCGATCGCGAGGCCGAGCCCGGTTCCGCCCGTGCTTCGATCACGTGCTTCACCGACGCGATAGAAAGGCCGAAACAGATTTTGGAGCTCGTCCTCTGGGACGCCGCCGCCGTGATCGCGAACTGAAACGGTCGCTCGACCATTCTCACTTTTCAGCGATACCTCCACCGCACTTCCATTTCGGGTATAACGAACCGCATTTCGTAATACGTTCTCGACGGCACTGCTAACCAACTCATCACTCCCGATGATATTGCATATGTCGGCGTGCGTGATCCGCACCGATTTGCCGACCGCGGTGGCCTCGAAGTCCGCGTCCGAAACCGTCTGCTCGACGAGTGCGGTCAGGTCGATCTCGGAGCGTTCAAAATCCTGCGAACCCGTTTCAAGACGCGAAAGCGTTAGGAGTCTCGAGATCATTTCGTTGAGACGATTCGATTCCGCTTCGATACGATCGAGCAACGGGCTTGCTTCCCCGTTCGATTTTTGTTTCGCGATCTCGAGCGCGACGTTCATCCGTGCAAGCGGCGATCGCAGCTCGTGCGACACGTCGCGGGACAGCCGCTTCTGCGATGTGATCAGAGATTCGATCCTCTCCGCCATCACGTCGAAGTCTTTCGCAAGGACCGCGAGCTCGTCACGTCTGTTTCCCACCCCGTCACCGACGCGTGTACCAAGTTCGCCGGCAGCTAGTTTCTGCGTCGCACGCCGGATCTTTTGGATCGGAGATGAAAGGTAACGAGCGAGCGCGTAACAAACCAGAAGGGCTGCCAGCAGAAGCGCGAGGTAACGGATATACCGGAGCTGCGATTCACCGAAAAACGGGACGGGCCGAAGACGGTCCCAGCGGATGACCAGCGTGTACTCGTCACCATTTGAGAGTTTAAAGCTCCTCGCAGTCAAAGCCGTGTCGGTCGAGCTAAGCTCAAGCTCGACAGCATCAGATCCAAGCGAGTCCTGAATCAGGTTCTTATAAGTTGAAACATCGTCAGTATCCGAAAGCCAGAGCTTTCCGTCCGCGCGAACGATATTGACCTGAGTCACCGTCTCTACGTTTCTTATTCGATCCAGAAATTCGCGAACACCCGCTTCGCCCTGGGTGCCGTGTATCTGCTCGATCGTCGCAGCGTAAAGTGTCGTCTGATTTCGGACAGAGCTTTGCCAACGGCTGACCACGGGTTCAGTCGTCACGGTCCAGTTAAGGAACATCACGACGCCAACCATAACCGCGCTTGCAACGAGGAACCAGAGAAAGATCTTTAGAAAAAGGTTCACGGAATTGTGTAGATGTAGCCAACCGATCGGACTGTCTTGATTCTTTCCGATTCATCCGTACGCGGCCCCAGTTTTTTTCGCAAATTACTGATGTGCATATCCAGGCTGCGGTCGTATGGAGAGAGCCGACGCTCGAGGACGTTTTCGCTGAGGTCTTCTTTTTTGACGACCGTACCCGCGCTCCGGAGCAAGGCAGATAGGAGATCGAATTCGACCGACGTTACAGGCAGCTCCTCACCGTTTCGTTTGACCGAACGGGACGACGCCGATAATTCGAGATCGTCGATGAGGATCTTTTCAGCCGAGGCTTGGCTTCCGTTATCAGCTGCGGCCCTACGCAAGATCGCGCGAAGCCGTGCAACAAGCTCACGCGGATTGAAAGGTTTCGGCAGATAATCATCGGCGCCGATCTCGAGCCCGACGATCCTTTCCATATCATCGCCGCGGGCGGTCAGCATCAATACCGGCAAGCCCGACTTCTCGCGCAGATTTTTGAGTACGTCGAAGCCGTTGATCTTCGGTAGCATAACATCGAGGATCGCAAGATCGAACTCACCGGAAAGAGAACGCTCCAGGCCCGTTTCTCCATCATGCACAGAGGTAGTTTCAAATCCCTCGACGGTCAGATATTCCGAAACGAGATCGCAGAGCTCCTCGTCATCGTCGATAATCAAAACCTTGTTCATGTACGAGAGAATCTTACGCCAAAACGAAGAGCAATACTCGGCGTCTTACAATTCTTTACACGGACTGGAGCGCAGGTATTCCTTCCAGCATGAGTGCGCAGCACGAAAAGCGCAGCACGTTCCGACATATGCGGTGTTTGACACCGCTGAAAAACGCGGGTTGCAAGCAAGGATGCCTACGCTCCAGTCCGCCTATCGGTCGTCGAATGCGACTCGCCCACCCACGACGCTCAGCCTTACGTCGCCGTTCACATCAAGTGCGACCAGATCGGCTTCCTTTCCGACTTCCAGGGAGCCCTTATCATGCGCTATTCCGACAAGCT
>JBDTMK010000359.1:0-2875 GCA_039934315.1 Pyrinomonadaceae bacterium
GCTGAACTACAACGGCTGAAGGTCAACAGAACGGGGAACGGATTAGGCGGATTCGGGCGGATCTTTTAGAAACAAGCGTTTTAGGATCTCGCCATCTTGTGAATGAATCGACCGCTGTTTCTTCCCGTTTGAGAAATACTTTCGCTTGAACTCCGGCTCCTTCCCAAAATTAAACAGCAGGCCGAGCTCGACATCCGTCGCACGAAGATAATTAATAAGCTGTGCCTCGTGCGCAGGATGCAGAATTTCCCTCGCCTTTAGTTCCAGAATTATCCTTTCTTCGACAACTAGATCCGCAGAAAATGTACCTACGACATTAGACCCGTAAAACACCGCTATGGGCTTCTCTGTCTCAATCGCAAGACCACCAGCGACCAACTCAAGGATCATTGAATTGTGGTAGATACGCTCAATAAAGCCGTATCCTAAGCGTTGTAAACCTTATAGAAGATTTGGATGATCCGGCCAGTAAGTTTTTCGTCGAGCATGGGAGTCGTCTCAACACTGAACCTTTATTTGCTGTGCAGAAAGAATATCTTATCCGCTTTTATCCGCCTAACCCGCCCTATCCGCGTTCAAAAAAAGCGGCTATCTATATTCGAGCTCCCTCTCCCGCAAATATTTCAGCCTGTCCCGGATCTCCGCCGCCTGCTCGAATTTCATTTCCTTTGCGGCGTGCCGCATGTCCATTTCTAGCTGCATGATCTTTTCCTTGAGCTGCTTTGGCGAGAATTCCTCGAACTTATCGAGCTCGAGCGGGATCTTGAAATAGTCGGCCTCGTATGCGGTGACCAGCAGCGCGTCGATCGACTTTATGATCGTCGTCGGCGTAATACCGTGTTCGAGGTTGTATTGCTTTTGGATCTCTCGCCGCCGCTGTGTTTCACCGATCGCCGCCTCCATCGACCGCGTGATCTTGTCGGCATAAAGGATGGCTTTACCGCCCGCGTTTCTTGCAGCTCGGCCCATCGTCTGGATCAACGAACGCTCCGAGCGCAGAAAGCCTTCCTTGTCCGCGTCGAGTATCGCGACCAGCGAGACTTCCGGCAGATCCAGTCCCTCGCGCAGCAGATTGATCCCGACAAGAACATCAAACTCTCCGCGCCTGAGATCGCGAAGGATCTTTATCCGTTCGAGAGTCAATATCTCGCTGTGAAGATAATTTACTTTGACTCCGACCTCCGCGAAATATTCGCTGAGATTCTCGGCCATGCGCTTTGTCAGGGTCGTTACCAGAACGCGTTCATTCCGCTCGGAGCGCAGACGGCATTCCTCGAGCAGGTCGTCGATCTGGCCGCGAACCGGACGGACCTCGACGATCGGATCGAGCAGACCGGTCGGGCGGATGATCTGTTCGATCACTTCCCCGGCGGTCCGTTGTAATTCGTACGGGCCCGGCGTCGCCGAAACATAGATCGTCTGTCCGACTCGCGCCTCGAATTCCTGAAAGTTCAAGGGCCGATTATCTTTCGCGCTCGGAAGGCGGAAACCGTATTCGACGAGTGTTCCCTTCCGTGACTGATCGCCCTTGTACATTGCCCCGAGCTGCGGAATCGTTTGATGAGATTCGTCGATGATCATGAGCGCATCTTTCTGAAGATAGTCGAGCAGTGTCGGCGGCGGAGCTCCCGGCGGCTTGCCCGTCAGGTGGCGCGAATAGTTCTCGATGCCGCGGCAGAAACCCATCTCTTTGATCATCTCGAGGTCGTACATCGTGCGTTGATGGAGCCTCTGCGCTTCGACGATCTTGCCTTCGTTTACGAGTACCTCTTCGTGCTGCACGAGCTCGTCGCGGATCGTCTTTATCGCACGCTTGATCGTCGGCTTCGACATGACATAGTGCGTCTTAGGGTAGATCGGGATTCGAGTTTCGTGTTTTGCGATCACTTCACCGAGCAGCGGATCGATCGTATAGATCGCGTCGATCTCATCACCCCAAAACTCGATCCGGTAGGCCCGATCGGTGTAACTCGGATACAGCTCGACCACATCGCCGCGGACCCGGAAGACGCCGCGATCGAAATCGATATTGACTCGTTCGTACTGGAGTTCGACCAGTCGCTGCAGGAACTCTTCCCTCTTCATCTTCATTCCGGGCTCAATGAAGATCAGCATTCCGTAGTACGCGTCGGGGTCGCCGAGACCGTAAATGCACGACACCGAAGCGACGACGATAACGTCGCGCCTTTCAAACAACGCCCTCGTCGCGCTTAGCCGAAGGCGATCGATCTCATCGTTAATCGTGGCTTCTTTTTCTATATACAGATCCGACGCCGGGACGTAGGCTTCGGGCTGATAGTAGTCGTAATACGAAACAAAATATTCGACGGCGTTTTCCGGAAAGAATGTTTTGAATTCCTGATAGAGCTGTGCCGCGAGTGTTTTGTTATGTGCGAGGACAAGCGTCGGGAGCTGCGTCTTCTCGATGACGTTGGCGATGGTGAAAGTTTTCCCGCTCCCGGTGATGCCGAGCAGCACCTGGTCCTTCACGCCGTCGTTTAAATTCTGGACGAGCTGCGCGATCGCTTCCGGCTGATCACCCTTGGGGATATTGTCGGAAACAAGCTTGAAGAGGTTGTCGGTGACGATATTTGGTCTTGGTACTGCTTGAGCCATGATTGATACGATCTTCGATGCACGCGATTTGGTATGGAGCCATTATCGATGCTCTATTTTTAGAGTAGCGAAACTCCGAGGCGAAAAAAAGTGACGTGGTGAATTGGAGGTCTTGGATACCGAATCTGATAGAACTCAGACAGCACGCTTTACCATCAAACCGATTCGTAATACAGTTGTGGACACTCAGAAAAAGTTCTTCGTTTATGACCGGAGCATCCACCGTTTCAGAAACTTTTATTCCCGATGTCGAACTTGT
>JBDTMK010000360.1:0-2849 GCA_039934315.1 Pyrinomonadaceae bacterium
ACTGACCACCGGCACTGACAACTATTTCATCACCACAGGCAAAGTTTCATCGACCGCCGAGTGCGGGCGTGGAATGACGTGTACACTGACGAGCTCTCCGACCCTACGCGCCGCGGCGGCACCGGCGTCGGTCGCTGCTTTGACTGCGGCAACGTCGCCGCGAACAATGGCGGTGACGAAACCGGCACCGATCTTTTCATAGCCGACAAGCTGGACGTTCGCGGCTTTCACCATCGCGTCAGCGGCCTCGATCATTGCAACGAGTCCTTTGCACTCGACCATTCCCAATGCTTCCTGCATTTAATTTTGCTCCTGAAACTCTTGAAGATTCGAAAGTGTTGCTAGTTTAACCCAACTTTGCCGCCTGGCTCAAAAGATCGATCAATTCTTCCCGGCTGAACGAAACCTTGCCGCCGTTCAGACCGCCGTTAGAAGATTTATCTAGCGAACAACTGACCTCCGTTTCGTGAAGGTAGCCGCAAGCTTGGCATCGAGCATCTTCCGTAAGATAGCCGGCCTTCTCACGTATATTGATCAGTTTTTCGATGGCGTCTTTTGGCAGATCGTTAGCACCCCCGAGGGCTTTTGCCAGGATTGCGATCTTAGCTGTGTGCTCGAGCGTCTCGAGCCTGTCGAATGCCTGCCAGAGATCTTCGCCGTATGCGACGGCGCCATGGTTCGCCATCAGCAGCGCGTTATGGTGTTTGACGAACGGCCGCATTGATTCCGTGAGCTCGTTAGTCGAAGGCGTTCCGTAATCTGTCAGCGGAACGCAGCCTAGGGTAAGAATGACTTCAGAAAGAATTGGTTTATCGATGGCAAGCCCAGCGACCGCAAATGCGGTCCCGTGCGGGGGATGCGCATGACAGACGGCCTTAACGTCGGGGCGTTCACGATAGATAAGCAAATGCATCGCCAACTCCGACGACGCACGCTTGTCGGTCAAAGGCTTGCCGTCCATGTCCGTCAACGCGAGGCTATCCTCTGTCATCCGGCCTTTGCACGTCATCGTCGGCGTCGCGAGGATGGTGTTTTCATCCAGGCGTATGCTGACGTTGCCGTCTGACGAAACTACATAGCTTCTGTCATAGAGCAGCACCCCTATTTCGCAGATCAGTTTTCGGGCTTGAGATTCGTCCATAAACGAAGAACCACAGATTAACACACATCGCGCTGTGCATTAATCTGTGGCCCTTAGAAAGAAACTGTAATTCTTCTACCGAAGAATTTCTACTCGCAACCGTTTCGGCTGGCGAGGCGGAGCAGGAGGCTGCGGCGGATGATGTTCCTCAATGTCTACCGGCGGAACCGCATTAGGGATCACATAATCCAAATTCTCAGAACTTCTTTTTAGCTCCTTATTCTCCGCCTGAAGCACGCGATACCTCTCACGAAGATTATCGTAATCCTGTCGAAGCTGCTGAACTTCCTGATGCCTGTTAAAGCGCCTCTCCGCATCCGAGCGGGATGTCGGAAGTGCGATCGAGACAAAAAAGCTTGCAAGGAAAAGGCCTGCGGCAAAGGTCAGAGCAAAAGGAATGATCCGCTTAAAGAGTCCGGTGTAACACATATACTTCACCTCTTGAATACTTCCGAATATCAATACGGCGATGTTCGAGTTTTGGTTTCATCCGTCGCCGTGAAATCATCTTACCTCTTTTGCAGTCACGCGAAAAGGTTTCCGGGGAACATTTCTACCTAAGAGTTTCCGGACAGGAAACTCACTCTCGCTTAGATTTCCAAACGTCTGCCGGCTTTTCATACCACCTGGATCCCGCTCCATCCAACGGGAAGGCATGGTCTTAGAACTTTGCCTTTCGAATCCTTATCTCCTATTCTTCTCGAAATGATCGGTTTCCTTTCAGGAAAAATCCTCGAAAAAGATGCGAATACCGTGATCGTCGATGTTGGGGGCGTAGGTTATGAGGTCACGATCCCTTTATCGACATTCTACGAACTGGGCGACGTCGGCTCCGAGGTAAGCCTGAGGATCTTCACGTATGTGCGCGAGGATACTCTGCAGCTTTTTGGTTTCAAGACCATCCGCGAACGCGATCTGTATCTGAAACTGATCTCGGTTCAGGGGATAGGTGCAAAATCCGGGATCACCATGCTGTCTGGTATGAGCGCCGATGAGATCGTCGCCGCCATCCGGGCCAACAACATCGCTCGGCTGGTGGGTATTCCAGGTGTCGGCAAGAAGACAGCGGAGAGGATCGTGATCGAACTTCGCGACAAGATCGGTGAGCTTTCGGCAAGTGCCACAGCGGGCGGCACGACTAAAAACAACGGTGAGGGCGGGCCGGATTCGATATTTGATGACGCACTGTCGGCTCTGGTCAATCTCGGGTACCAGCGGAACGCTGCCGAAAAAGCCCTGCAGGACGCAGCTAAGAACGGCGATGAAATGAATGTGCAGAAGCTTCTGCGCAGCGCTTTGCAAAAACTGGCGAAGTAAAAGTTACCCTCCTCAACAGCTCCATGCGCGAACTCATCGACCGGATCAATACTGATTTTTCCCTGCTCGACCGGAAAGCGGTCTTCGCGTTTATTTATACGGCGGTCGGGATGACGGCAATTTTTTACCTGAAGAATCAGGAACGCGTTGCCGCACTTTTGACCGGCACCCGCCTCGATCACTTTGGCCAGTTCATTTCGCAGGAGCAAAACAACAATCTTCCGGCACTTGGTTGGTGGGTCGCCGTCTCCACTGCCTTTTATTTTGTAATCCCGGCAATTTGCATCAAGTACTTCTACGGAGACCGCCTGTCCGACTACGGTTTGGACTTCCGCATCGAGCCGGGCTTTGGGAAATTATTTGCCACGGCCTTGGCGATAATGCTTCCGAT
>JBDTMK010000361.1:0-2832 GCA_039934315.1 Pyrinomonadaceae bacterium
ATCTAATGATTACTATGAAGATAATTTTATGCGTCGTCCTGGCCGTATCGACCGTTCTCGATGCAGCCGCGCAAACCGCAATTGTGCCGATCGTCGAGCTTACCTATCGCGGGCTTATGGGAGGTGTGCAAAACGGAAAATGGATCGCGCCGGCTCGGGTCGCTCGGGCGATGAAACCCGAAACTGAGTTCGTGCTGGTCAATTGGAATGGTGTCGAAGAAGGTGGAGTCGCGATGGGCAAGAAGGGTGAGAAAGAAGACGTCTGTCAGGACTTTACGCGCATGACATTGGAGCTTGAGCAGGATCATGGCGTCGCGATCGGTTCGGGGCTGAAGTGGAATCCGGTCCCGAGGCTGCCGAAAGCCATCGACGCGAACAGTGCGGCGTATAAAACCGTCGTCACCAATTTCCTTAGAAAGAAAGGAATCGTCAAACCGGTCATTCGCATAAAAGAAGCCTTCCGCGTGGATCTCGAAGGGGACGGCGTTGAAGAAGTCGTATTGTCAGCTACGTTTTACAAAAAGGGTCTCTCCTCCGACGCGGCTGTCGGCGATTATTCCTTCGTCATCGTGCGTAAGTCGGTAGGGAAAATAGTCACCGATCATCTACTCCAGGGCGATTTTATTTTGAAGAAAGTTGGTTTCGGCGCTCCAACGGAAAATCATGTCTCGGCTATCGCGGATCTCAACGGCGACGGCAAGATGGAAATCGTGTTGAGCGGATCGTACTACGAAGGGGACTTTGCCGGAGCGTTCGAGATGAAAAACGGAAAGCCGGTGAAGATCACAGAGTTTGAGATAGGCTGCGGAGTGTAACTAAGAACTAAGAACTAAGAACTAAGAGTGAAGAGCGAGTCATTTCAGTAATTACTCTGCGGCGGCAAGCGGACCTCCACTTTTAGTTTTTAATTATTAGTTTTTAGTTAAGAAAAGACTCCGCTTCCAAGGAACTCGCGCTGCAAATACTTTATCGTATCCTGCAAAGTTTCCTGCGGATCGCGGGGGGTAAATCCTAACTCCTGTTCCGCCTTCACGGAATCGAAATACCAGAAGAACTCCGCTTGCTCGACTTCTTTCGAAGCGACCGGCGAAGCCTTTCCCCAATTCTTGAATACTGACTCGATCATCGATGAGCCGGCCAATGCGAGACCTTTCGGAACTTTCAGCATCGGGGCCGATACACCGCTCAACCGCTCAAGCCTTCCAAAAAATTGCGGGAAAGTCATGTTTGCAGCACCGAGAAGATATTTTTCCTGATGTCTTCCCTTTTCGAGGGCCGAGATAAACGCCGATGCTGCATCTCGCGCATCGACAAAGTTCAACCCGCCGCTCGGGGTATATGGAATTTTACGTGCGAGAAAATCAAGCACCGGTTTTGTCGAGCTTAACCGCTCGTCGTCGGGACCAAGCAAAAGAGACGGATTCAATATCACAAGCCGCCTGCCGTCGCCGTCAAAGTTTTCTAACGCAGCCCGCTCCTGATAATACTTGGACGCGTAATAGGCCCACCGCGAAAATACCTCGACCGGCTGCGGAAAAGTTTCGTCGACCACCTGATCATCCTCACTGACGGCGATGGTCCCGCTGGATGAAGCGAGCACCATCGTCCGCACTCCAGCCTCCTTACCTGCTTCGCAAAGAATGCGAGTTCCCTCAACGTGAACCTTGTTCATCGCCACCGCATCCTCGTTGTCGCGCGAAACCTTTCCTGCGAGATGAAAGATAACGGAGACGTTTTTAACCGCGGTCTTCACATCGTCAGGCTTCGTCACCGAACCGACCGCCGGCTCGACACCCGCGTCCGTCATCCACTCGGGCACGGACGATGCCATGACTCGGAGATTCTTCTCACCGGCATCAAGAAGCTGACGAACGATATGCGTGCCCAGAAACCCGGTTCCGCCCGTTATGAGGATCTTTTTTTCTATTTTCGTATGTGACTTCTTCTTGGCCATTTTTTTAACGCAGAGATCGCGGAGACCGCGGAGTTTTCTAAAGCTTGTTAACAACCCGTTTCACACCATCCCTAAGCATTTTCATGTTGAAGTTGATGAGGAGCCCGAGCCTCACATTGGTCATTCTCAGATAAGAAAGCAATTGTGCTTCGTGAACCGGGTGTAGTCTTTCGACCGCCTTTACTTCAACGATTACCGAATTGTTTACCAATAGATCGATACGATAACCGGCATCCAATCGAACACCGTCGTAAACAATAGGCAGTTTCTTTTGTCTTTCAACATTGAATCCGTGCTGCACAAGCTCATGCATCACGCAGATTTCATACGCTCCCTCCAACATGCCCGGACCAAGTGTCTTGTGAACCTTGATCGAAAATTCAATTATCTTACCTGTAATCTCATTCAACTCTGTGGGAGTCATTATTTTCACCTCTCTACATAGATTTTTCCCTACAACCTTGTTTAAAAGCCTCCGCGATCTCTGCGTTAAAAATCATTTCCACGTTCGCCGTATCGGATGGGCTTCGGTGTTGAATACGACGTTCTTGAAATCCAGCGCCTTGTCCGGTGCAAACAGCAGATAAAAATACTTGAACGTCTCCGCAAACACAAAGCTCTGCATCGCATCGGATTTTTCTTTCGTCACGACGCTTTTCAAGTGAGCGTAGCCGACATCGCTGCGGCAATATTTCACGAAGTCCCGCCACATCTGTTCTCCCATTGCGAGGTATTTTGGATCTTTTGTGTACTGGTAAAGATAGTAAGTCGATTCGACGATCTCTGGCCGCAGCGGATAGCCCCCATGCTCGACCTTGCCGATCTCGTAGTTGTAAACCTCGGGCTCGATACCGTTGACCTGCCACATCTTGAACATA
>JBDTMK010000362.1:0-2801 GCA_039934315.1 Pyrinomonadaceae bacterium
GTTTAACTTCCTGGGCCGTGTTGTAGTGTTCTTCACCGACGATGAGCGGATCAAGGATTCGCGAGTTCGACGCGAGCGGGTCGACCGCCGGATAAATTCCGAGCTCGACGATCTGACGCGACAGTGCCGTGACAGCATCAAGGTGGGCGAAAGTCGTCGCCGGAGCCGGATCGGTATAATCGTCAGCCGGAACGTAAACGGCCTGGATCGACGTAATCGCTCCGGTTTTAGTAGATGTAATTCGCTCCTGCATCTCGCCCATTTCCGTCGCGAGATTCGGCTGGTATCCCACCGCGGACGGCATGCGTCCGAGAAGTGCGGACACTTCGGAACCAGCCTGAGTAAAGCGGAAAATATTATCGACGAAGAACAGCACGTCATTGCCCTGATCGCGGAAATATTCAGCGACCGTCAAACCAGACAGTGCAACACGAAGACGAGCTCCCGGGGGTTCCGTCATCTGTCCATATACGAGCGAGACCTTCGAATTCTTTATCTCTTCGCGGTCGACTTTGGTCAGATCGAACGCGCCGGTCTCTTCCAAATTTTTCGTGAAAGCATCTCCGTAAGTGATCACGCCCGACTCGACCATCTCGAGCAACAGGTCGTTCCCTTCGCGGGTTCGCTCGCCCACGCCTGCGAATACCGAAAAACCCTCGCGTCCCTTGGCGACGTTGTTGATCAACTCCATGATCAAAACCGTCTTGCCTACGCCGGCTCCGCCGAACAGTCCGATCTTACCACCGCGTACAAACGGCTGGACGAGATCGATGACCTTGATCCCGGTCTCGAACATCTCTAGCTCGGTTGCCTGTTCGTCAAAACTCGGGGCGTGGCGGTGGATCGATGCACGAGTCTCCGATACAACGGGGCCGAGCTCATCGACCGGGTCGCCAATGACGTTCATAACGCGGCCGAGTGTTGCTCCGCCAACCGGAACGGTGATCGGACCGCCAAGGTCGATGACCTTCATGCCGCGGACCATGCCGTCGGTCGGCAGCATCGAGATCGCGCGAACCCGGCCTTCGCCCAAATGTTGCTGCACTTCGGCGACGACGTCCACGGCCGTTTCGACATCGAATCCGTCCGACGTAATTCTTAAAGCCTGATGAATGGAGGGTAGATAGTCCTGAAATTCCACGTCGACAACGGGTCCGATGATCTGTACGACCTTGCCGATCTGTGCGTTACCATTATTAGCGGCCATTTTTGATAAAGTGCTCCTGTATAGATACGAAAATGCTCTTATAACAAAGCAGTAAGACTAACACAGGCCACCGCCCTGCCGCAAAGACTGGGGCGACTGGAATGCAGGCATCCTTGCCCGCATGAGGCGAAGCCGGAACACACCGAGCACTCGAGCGCATGCATCCCTGCTTGCACGAGGGCGGAGCACTCAAAAGCCCACGCGAAATCGAATCGTCGTCGTTCGACGCCGCTGAAAACGCGGCGTCGCAGGCAAGGATGCCCGCACTCGAGTCCTGCCACCGGCGGGACGCCTACGTCCCAGACCTAGGCGGCTCGAGTCTTGCCGCCAAGTATCGTAAACACCTCTCCCGAGATGAGCTGGAATCTGCGTTCGAGGCGAAGAAAACAAACGCCGGAGCGATCTCTTCATGCTGCGCAGGTCGTTTCATCGGAGTATCCGCACCGTGCTTGGCGACCGCGTCGGGTTCTTTATCCGCGACGTTGAGCGGTGTCTGAGAACGGGCGAACTGTACTTTCTGTATTCCCCGACCAAATTGGGATCATGGAAACCGGGAATGAAACGCAAAAAGATTCTATTTTTGGAGCTTTCGTTCTATAATCGGATCGTATTTCACCAGAAAATTCAATGAAAAGCGGCGAAGCCCCCCAGATCACGCTGCTGCTTGCGGAGTGGAGCAGCGGCGACGAAAGGGCGCTTGAGCGCCTAATGCCGATGGTTTACGAGGAACTGCGGAGGATGGCCCGCGGATACATGCGCCGCCAGCCGTCGAACCATAGTTTCCAAACAACTGAACTGATCCACGAGGCTTATCTCAAGTTAGCGAAGAACGGCACACACGACTTTGAGAATCGAGCACACTTTTTTGGCGTGGCCGCGAAGGCGATGCGGCATATTCTGGTCGATTATGCCCGGTCGAAGCAGACCGATAAACGCGGGGGCGACTTTAAAAGGATATCGCTCGCCGACGATACTGCGATCTCAGTCAATAGAACCGATCAGCTTGTAGCACTGGACGAGGCCCTAAAAAATCTCGAGTCGCTGGACGAACGAAAGTGCCGGGTTGTAGAGCTGCGGTTCTTCGGCGGGCTGACGAATGAAGAGATGGCCGAGGTGCTGAAGGTCTCGTCAGAAACAGTAAAGCGCGATTGGCGCTTTGCCCGTAACTGGCTGCTGCGTGAACTGGCGGCAGGTGCTTAAGCCAAGATTTCTCCCCGTCGATGTTCCTTTTTACTTCCGGACTGCGTTTACATTATTAGAGTCAGTTTTTACAGTGGCGAGTGAATCGGGACGACCCGAGAAAGCTCCACTTCTTCTTTTATGAATGCAACGCGGCTATGAATGCAACGCGGCTCAAACAAATCGAAGCGATCTATCACGCGGCTGCGGAAAACGCTCCCTCGACCAGAGCTGCATTCGTCACTGCCCGCTGCGGCGGCGACGAGAATCTGCGGCTCGAAGTAGAAGCGCTTCTCTCATACGACGGTATCTCGGATACCTTCATCGACAGTTCGCCGGACGCAATCGCGGCCGAAATGTTTGCCGATGAGGTTGTTCCCGAGCTCATAGGAACCACGGTCGGACATTACAGGAT
>JBDTMK010000363.1:0-2697 GCA_039934315.1 Pyrinomonadaceae bacterium
CGTAATTTAGCCAGGGCCAACGGCCCTGGTATCGAAGTGGATTCCATTGAGCCGCAATGCGGCGGAGTAAAGGAATGCCACAATCACTCTCTCAGATCTATATCCATCTCGTTTTCTCCACCAAAAATCGACAATCATTAATCTCAGACGCGATCGCACCCGATCTATACGCTTACATGGCAAAGGTCTTCTATGATGAATGCCGTTCGCCCGCCAAACTTATCGGCGGTGTCGAAGATCACATTCACGCCTTATTCAACTTAAGTCGAACGTGGTGCGTTGCAGACGTTGTCGAGGCCGTAAAGACAAGCAGTTCGAAATGGATGAAAACCCAGGATGTGCGCCGTTTCGCATGGCAAACGGGTTACGGAGTTTTCTCGGTAAGCCTTTCCAACATTGGTGCGGTAGAGAATTACATTCGGAACCAACAGGAACATCATCGAAAGCAGGATTTTAAAGACGAATTCCGAGGGCTGCTAAACGTCATCATGTAGAATACGATGAGCGTTTTTATGGGACTAAATACTCCGCCGCGTTGCGGCTCACACATCTGATCTCGTTTCCAGGGCCGTTGGCCCTGGCTAAATTACATCGCACCTTTGGTGCTTAAGAAAATGTCATCTTTCTACGAAGTAATGATCGAACGAAACTTCTCATCCGCTCATCAGCTGCGCGGATATAAAGGGAAGTGCGAGAACCTGCACGGACATAATTACAAGATCGAGATCTTCGCGCGGGGTGAAGAGCTAAACAACATCGGTTTGCTGATCGACTTCGGCGATTTGAAATCTGCCGCTGACGAGATCGTGAAATATCTCGACCACCGAAACATCAACGAGCTTCCGCCGTTCGATGAAGAGCTGAATCCGTCTGCTGAAAATCTTGCCCGCTACATTCTCGAATATGTGAACGGCCGCGTCGCTGACGAACGCGTCCAGGTTTATAAGGTTCGCTGCTTCGAGACTCCTACCAGTGTCGCAACGTATCAAGTCGAGAAGTGAAAAACGAAAAGATGGAAAAGCGTAAATAGGCTTTTCCGTCTCTCACTTTCTTCTACTTTTTGGTCTAAAGATCTGCCGATCCTATTCTTGGAATGTCTACAGCGAGTGCGCAATTGATAACATAATTGCATCAAACGAATATAGGCTTCGAATTCCAAAGGGGAAAGACAGACTCATGAAAAATGTTCAGATCAGTTTTATTGTGACTACGCTGCTGGTATCGGTAGGCTCCGCCTGTGGGCAAAATACGAATAGGTCCGCACAGTGCGCTCCGATCGAAACGGCAACCGCAAATGCCCCGGAACAAAAACCGGCTTTTGCAGGACAGACCCGCGTCTGCGGAGTGAAGTCGAATGTTGCTTTTGAAGTGACGGTGTTAGCGAAGGGCTTGCAGAATCCATGGGCGGTTGAGCCGTTAGCGGACGGAAATTTTTTGATCACCGAAAGACCCGGACGAATGCGTATAATCACTGCCAAAGGCGAGGTCGGAGAACCGATCGCCGGACTATTGCCGACCGGGCAGGGCGGCGTGTCGGAGTCGAGCGCTCAAGGCGGATTGCCGCCAATAAGCGCGCGAGGGCAGGGTGGACTTTTGGACATTGCTTTGAGCCCTGATTTTGCAAAAGACCGAACGATCGTTTGGAGCTTTTCCGAGCAGCGTGAAGGCGGCAGCGGAACCAGCGTCGCACGAGGGACGTTGACGGCAGACCGGAGAAAGCTCGAACAGGTTCGCGTGATCTTTCGCGCGATGCCGACTTACAATAACGGCCTGCACTTCGGCTCGCGGCTCGCCTTCGGTCCGGACGGCAAGCTCTACATCACCCTCGGCGAGCGCTTCGATAAGGAGAAGACGCGTCCGCAGGCTCAGCAGCTGAATAGCCATCTCGGCAAGATCATTCGCATCAATCCTGATGGGTCGGTGCCGCCGGATAATCCGTTCGTCAAGCAGCCGGGTGCACTGCCGGAGATCTGGACGCTCGGCCATCGCAACGTACAGTCCTCGACGTTCGACGATCAGGGAAGGCTGTGGACGGTCGAGCATGGCGCCAAAGGTGGCGACGAGTTGAACCTTATCGAAAAAGGTAAAAATTACGGCTGGGCGGTGATCAGTTACGGCGAAGAATATTCGGGCGAACCCATCCCGGGGAACATCACCGCGAAGGAAGGCTACGAACAGCCGATCTATTATTGGGATCCCGTAATCGCTCCTTCCGGGGCGCAGTTTTATACAGGGAGCGCATTTCCGGAATGGCGCGGAAGCATCTTCATCGGTGGCCTCGCGTCACAGCGACTTGTACGCCTCGTCATCAAAGACAATCGCGTCGTCGGCGAAGAGCATCTCCTCACGGATCGCGGAAAGCGCATTCGAGATGTTCGTCAAGGCCCGGACGGAGCGCTTTACGTCGTGACAGACGAAAGCAACGGCGAGCTCTGGAAGATCGCGCCCAAGCGCTGAACCGCCAGCGCAGAAGAAAATGGGAGCGGATCGAACTCTAGGTAAGTTAGAAACAGATTCCATCGCTGAAGCGGCGAACAAGTGACCTTGCATCTTCCACTCATCTAATTTTGAACACCCGCACACGCTCAGTTATTCTTTTTTCAAACAAGGAGAACACATGGAACGCAAAACAGCCGACGAATATCCGCAGGAGTTATTGGATCTATTTCACGAGTACCAGCACGGCGACATCGACCG